>NZ_JBFUMO010000523.1:0-4099 GCF_054049355.1 Roseateles sp. P5_E11
CCTGGGAGGCCATCGTCGACCACGCCAAGGCCGAGAACGTGGACCTCATCGTCATGGCCTCGCACGGCCGCAAGGGCTTTGCGGCCCTGCTGCTGGGCAGCGAGGCGCAGAAGGTGTTGTCGCACATTGAAACGCCGRTGCTCATCGTCAAATAGGCGTCAAGTGAGCATCGAACGCCACTGAGGCTCCGCTGTCAGGCGAGGCCTACGCGGGCATGCGGCGGCGCGCACGCAGCCGCACCCAGTCTCGTGGACTAAATTCACCCCATGCTGCTCGTCTGCCCCCAGTGTGGAACCCGCAACCGCGTGCCCGACGAACGCCTCGCCGACGATCCCACCTGCGGGCGTTGCGGCGGGCCCGTTGCGCCGCGCAAGCCGGTGGCCCTGGGCGATGCGGATCTGGGCCCCTACCTCCACGGCACCGAGGCGCCGGTGCTGGTGGACTTCTGGGCAGCTTGGTGCGGACCCTGCCGCTCCTATGCCCCGCACTTCGAGCAACTCGCCGCCAACCGGCCGGACATCCGCTTCGTCAAGGTAGACAGCGACTCAGCGCAGCGCACCAGCGCAAGCCTGCAGATCCGCAGCATCCCGACGACGGTGCTGTTCGTTGGCGGCCGTGAGGTTGCGCGGCAGAGCGGTGCGATGACGGCTGCGCAACTGGGCGCATGGGTGGACGGCGCCCTGCGCTGACCGCGGTCCAGCCATGGCTCACTCCCCAGAAGTCGCGATCCTCACAGCCCCTTGGCAATCCGGCTCTTGCATCGCCTTCCTATAGTCGGAGAACGCCACCGCCAGGCGCTGACCAAATCCCGGGCCGGTGGTGATGCTCATGACCAGCTGCCCGTTGCCATCTCTGGCGCATATCAGCCCTTGAGCCCGCTCGAAAGACAGCTGGCCCACGCCAGCCACCGGGCCGAAACTACGGTTGAACTCAAACAAGGCCATGGTCTTCTCCCACCCAGGTATCGAACTCGTTGACGGCGTCCCGTACGCTCGAACGCGAACATCAGGCCGGTGTCGTCAGATGAAACGGATATGGCGTCCCTCAAAGCTCTCGAAGATGTCGCGCCAAAACTCCCCGTCAACCTCATCGACCTCGACGGCGTGCAGAAACTGAACCTTTCTGAACTCATCTCGCATGCCCTCAGGCCACTGTTCGTTGTGGGTCCGGTCGGTGGTGCGGCGCTCGGCGATATGCATGGCGTTCTCTCTTTGGATTGCTGGGGTTGGCGGCGTCTTGTTCATAGCGTCGCCAGTGTCTGAATGCCCGCGCTCAATGGATATCGCCCTGAAGAGGGGGGCCAACGGGCCATATCCCCCGAAAGGGGGAAACGCGTCGCCAAGATCCCCACTAAGGGCGATGGCCTGAACTCCTTGCGGTCGAGACACTGACGGTCATCGAATGCAGTCACCCAGGAGCCACCTTGCAAGCCGTCGCCACCGTTGCCAGCCACCGCGCCATCCAGTTCCCCGGCTTGTTCACGCGCTCAGCCGAGAAGATCCAGCCGATCCACCGCAACGTACAGCGCAGCTACGCCAATGAGATCCGCGACAGCATCATGCGTCGCACCCGCCAGATGAGCGGCACGCAGTCCCATAACCGGYGCGTCCAGTTCCTGGCTGGCGTCGAGGTGCGCGAGATCAGCATGGACGACTGGATCAAGGCCAACGAGGAATACCGCCCCGTCTGGTTCGGCTGAACGGGGTCAGGAACAACCGGCTGCTTTAGAAGGCGAACGACCGAGATCAGCCTGAAGCCGCCTTTGCGCTGGCCTGACAGCCGGTGCTTCCGTCACCGCGAGCTTGGGTCAACTATTTAGCCAGTTAAACCTTAGGTCACAAAGTTGAACGACAAGCGCGGTCAGGCTCTCGGCGCCAACGAAGCGTCGCTATGCTGTGCGGATACAGCCTCACGCCTCGGGAGAGTGGATGTCGCCCCTAAATCACGCCTTCCTCAAGTTCGTGCTTCGTGCCGATCGTCAAGATGACGCGGTGTTGGAACGCACCTTCGTTGAATTCGGGTCGGCCGTCTCGGTGCTGACCTCCGTTGACCATCAAATTGTCTTTGGCCGCCGGGGTACGGGGAAGACCCATCTGCTGACGCATATCCGCCAGTCACGTCGTGCGGCGGGCGAAATGGCTATCCAGTTGGACCTCCGGACGATTGGCTCAAGCAATGGCATCTATGGCGACAGCGCAACGTCAATCGTGCAGCGTGGCACGCGCCTCCTTCTAGAAGTCCTCGGCGCGATCCACGGCGCAATATTCGAGCAGGTTGTGGAACATGACGCCGCAGACCTCAGCGCCACCGGGCCGCTGTTGGATCAACTGGCAGATGTCATCAAAGATGTCCGAGTGGTCGGCACCACAACGGTTGAAGCGACCATTCTTGAAGAGGCAGGCGAGACAGCGCAGGCAAAAGTTCAGGCAACGCTATCGCTCAAAGCTCCGAGCCTCGGCGCAGAGGCCACAGCAGGTCAGACCACCAAGAACGCCGCAAGCACAAAGTTTGTCCAGCAGGGCACCGAGGTCGCGCGGGTCAGTTTTGGAAACGTGGGCGCGGCCTTTCGCAAACTCGTGGCCACGCTTCCCAAAAAGCGGCTGTGGTTGCTGATCGATGAATGGAGCGAGATTCCCTTAGACCTGCAGCCGTATCTTGCTGACTTGCTTCGCCGCGCCGTGCTGCCTACACCTGGCATCTCTGTGAAGCTCGCCGCCATTGAGCAACGCAGCCGCTTCCTTGTGCCTAACTCGGTTACGGGCAACTTGGGGCTTGAGCTTGGCGCCGACGTGGCAGCCGCGGTGACCCTTGATGAATACATGGTGTTCGACAACGACGCTCAGCAGTCGGTCGCCTTCTTCAAGAAACTTGTCTTGCGCCACGTCCAGGACGTGATGACACAGGAGGGCGAAACCCCTCCCAAGGATGAGGCGCAGCTCATCTCGATGGGCTTCACGCAAGCAAATGCCTTTGAAGAAATCGTCCGGGCCGCTGAGGGCGTCCCTCGCGATGCCATGTATCTGCTGACGTATGCGGCACAGCGCGCGAAGGGCGAGGCTATTTCGGTCAGCGATGCAAGAGGCGCAGCATTGCGCCACTATCAAGGCTCAAAGGACCCCAACGTCAGCGCCAACGATCAGGCGAAGCAGCTGCTTACTTGGATCATCGACAAGGTGATTAAAGAGCGCCAGACCAAAGCGTTTCTGCTTGAAGCAGGCCTAAAAGACAAGTTGATTGACTACCTCTACGATGAGCGAGTTTTGCATGTGCTTCGCAAGGGGATGTCTGCGCAGGACACGCCAGGCGTCCGATATCACGTCTACGGCATCGACTACGGCTGTTACGTTGATCTCATCAACACCAAGGGTGCGCCGAAGGGCCTGCTTGATCTTGGCCAAGGCACCCAAGACTTTTCCGATGAAGTTCCAAAGACCGATTTCCGGTCAATCCGACGTTGTGTGCTGGACCTAGATGATTTCTACAAGCGAGACGACCCGGACCAGGGCGAACTCAAGCTAGTCGCCAGACCTTGACGCCAAACCTTGCGAGAGCAGGTTGTCAGGCGACCTCTAAATGTTCCACGAACGAAGCAAAGCTCGAAGCGACAAGATGCAGTCCGGATTCGCCAGCCGCGTGCTCGTGATCCCAGAAGTACACCTTCCCGAAGGGCTCCTCACGCAGGTCTATACAGAACGCGTTGCCGAACGAGTCTTCGCCGATCCGAAGGCAGTAGTTCGGTATCAAGTCAAAGCCAGCGCCTTCTTGCCTGATCGACAGCAGGTCATAGCGCTTATCCGAGCAAGCAGCGTAGAGCGTGTCTACCGCGTAGCGCCCGTCATGATGCCCAGACAGCCGATCAGGGCTCGCGATGTAGACCACGCCGTCGACCTCGAAGATGCCCGTGTCGGGATAGCGCTTGAGGAACTCCACAAACTCGCCTGGTACGGGGTAACCAACAACCTGGCTGAGCCCGGCGAGAGCGGCGAACTCATGACGGTCCGTCTCAACCAAGGGCCGGTAAATCAATTTGTCCAGATTTTCAAACAATGTGCTTACCTCTAAATTCACCGCAGCACTGGGCTAGGCAACAGGCCAAGAT
>NZ_JBFUMO010000524.1:0-4092 GCF_054049355.1 Roseateles sp. P5_E11
GGCATCAAGCGGCCGCAGATCGACGGCGCTGTGCATGCGCTGAAGCAGCAGGGCGTGAAGCCCGCGTTGTTCCTGCAGTTTGGCTACCTCGGCGAGACGGCCGACGACATTCAGCTAACGCACCAGATGTTGGACGATCTGCAGCCCGATCAGATCGGCATTTCGGTGTCCTACCCGCTGCCGGGCACCGTCTTCCACGACCGCGTCAAGGCCCAGATGGGACATAAGACCCACTGGCTTCACAGCAATGACCTCGCGCTGATGTTCCCCGGGACCTTTTCTCCGGCGTTCTACCGGCACTTGCATGTCTACACGTCGCGGCGCTTCCAGATCGGGCGTTGCTGGGCAGTGTTGCGCGGGCGGCTACCGGCGCCCAGCCGCGGGGGCAGGCTTCGTGCGCTGGCCTCGCTGCTGCGCGCCACGCCCGCGCTGCTGACCGCCCGAATCGGCATGGGGCGCGAACAGCGTCTGCCGGCACCTGCACCGGCGGTGGCACCATGAGTGCAGCCGCCTTCGACGTGATGGCGGTCGACTACGACCGTGATTTCACCCACAGCCTGGTGGGCGCCGCGCAGCGCCGCATGGTCTGGGAGGTTCTTGACGACTGCCTGCGCCAGCACGGTCGGCCCTGCTCGGTGCTTGAGCTGAACTCCGGCACGGGCGAGGACGCTCTGCACATGGCCCGCGCCGGTCATCGCGTGGTAGCCACCGACGTGTCGGGCGAGATGTTGCGAGTGGCCCGCGACAAGCTCGAACGTGGTGGTCTCGGTCTTCTGGTGCAGACGCGGCAGCTGGACCTGCAAGCGCTGGCGTCCGGTGAGGTGAGGGCGCAGGACCTGGGTGGCCCGTTCGACCTCGTGTTCTCCAACTTCGGCGGCCTGAACTGCGTGTCGCCCGAGGCGCTGCGGGCGCTGGCCGCGCCGCTGGCTGCCTGCCTGGCGCCACAGGGGCAGGTCATCGTCGTCGTGATGCCGCGCTTGTGCCTGTGGGAAACCGCGTGGGCCTTGTTGCACCTGCAGCCGCGCCGCGCCATGCGGCGTTGGCGCGGCGGGCCGGTGCCGGCCCAACTGGGCGCCGGCCAACCGCCGCTGTCGGTCTGGTACCACGGTGTGGGCGACATGCAGTGCGCGCTGGGTGAGCACTTCCGGCAAGAACGGGTGCGCCCGGTCGGGCTGGCGGTGCCGCCGTCCTACCTGGAGCCCCTGGCCCGCCGTGCACCGCGCTGGCTGGCGCTGATGGAACGGATCGAGCGCCGCTGGCTCACGGCGGCCTGGGGCGCCCATCTGGCAGACCACGCGTTGATCCAATGGCGCAGGCGGTGACGATGAGCCTGATCCTCACTCACGGGTATTTCATCGCCGATGACGCGATTGAGCAGCGCATCATGCGGCCTTATCCGCCGCTGGGCCTGCTTTCCATCTCGGCATGGCTGGACCGCGAAGGCGTCGACCACCATGTCGTCGACGCCACGTTTCTCGATGCCGACACCTTCGTCCAGCGTGTGCGGGCGCTGCGCCCGCGCATGATGGCCTTTTACGTGACGTTGATGACGCGGCACTCGGTGCTGCGGCTGATCGCGGCGCTGGGCGGCGCAGAAGATAGCCCGGTCATCGTGCTGGGCGGGCCCGACGTGCGCCACAACGCCGCCGACTACCTCAGCCATGGTGCTCACCTGCTGGTGGTCGGCGAGGGCGAGCAGACGATGGTCGATGTAGCACGGCTGCCTGCAGCCGCCTGCAGGGATGCCGCGGCGCTGGCGGCCATCCCCGGCCTGATCCATGCCGATGCGCAGGGGCAGCCGGTGTTCACCGGCGAACGCCGCTTCGTGCCTGAACTGGACGAACTACCCGAGCCGGCACGGCATCGCATCGATCTGCGGCCATACCTCAAGGCTTGGCGCGATGCCCATGGCCAGACCTCGCTGAACGTCAGCACCCAGCGCGGCTGTCCCTACAAGTGCGCCTGGTGCAGCCGGGCCGTGTACGGCACCAGCTACCGCCGCCGTTCGCCGCAGCATGTGGTGGCCGAGCTGCGCACGCTGGTGGATCGCTACGCACCCGATCAGTTCTGGTTCGTCGACGACGTGTTCACGATCAACCACAACTGGCTTGCCGGGTTTGCCGAAGCGCTTGATGCCGCGGGCCTGCGCATCCGCTACGAATGCATCACGCGGGCCGACCGCATGAACGAGCGCGTCGTGGAGTTGCTCTCGCGCACTGGCTGCGTGCGCGTGTGGATCGGCGCCGAGAGCGGTTCRCAGCGCATCCTSGATGCCATGCAGCGCCAGGTCCGCGTCGAGCAGGTCACCGCCATGATCCGCGCGRCCTCGGATGCGGGCATGCAGACCGGCACCTTCCTGATGCTCGGCTACCCGGGTGAAACCGAAACGGACATCGTCGCCACCGAGCGCTATTTGCGCGATGCGCGGCCGGACCTGTTCACCGTGACGCTGGCGTATCCCATCCGCGGCACGCTGTTCCACGACCAGGTGGCAGACCAGACCACGTCGCCGCCGTTCGATCAGGGCAGCGACCGCGACCGGCGCTACCCGCGCACCTACAGCGATGACTACTACCGCCATGCCGTGCGCCTGCTCACCCACACCCATGCCGTGAGCACCGCGCCGCGCCCCTTCGGCGCCCGCGCACTGGCCCATCGCGTGGCGTGGTGCCGCTCGCGTCTGGGCATGTGGTGGCATCGTCGCAATGGAATGCAACCCGCGTGAGCGGCCCCGAAACGCGCTGGGGCCTGCCGCCCCATGGCCTGCTGGYACGCCTGCTGCGCGGCCCGGTGCGGCGGGCCGTCTCGCCGTGGCTGCGGGGCCGCATGGCGCGTGCCGGTCGCACCGCGCAGCATTGGCGCCTGGGCCGCTTGCGGCTGCGCATCGACCCGGGCGTCTTCCCACCGGGGCCGACGCTCAGCTCGGCCGTCTTCGTCCGCTGGCTGCTCTCGGACGAGGGTCCTGGCCCATGGCCGGGCCGGCGCGTGCTCGACATGGGATGCGGCAGTGGCGTCATCGGCCTGGCACTGGCGCAGGCCGGCGCTCGCGTCATCGCGTCGGACATCAATCCCGTTGCGGCGGCGAATGCCACAGCCAATGCGCAGGCCAACGGGCTGGCGCTGACGGTGGTGGTGGCCGACCTGCTGGCAGGCATCCGCACGTCCACGCTGGATTGCGTGGTGATCAACCCACCCTACTACGCACGCTCACCGCGCTCGATGCCGGAGCGCGCTTGGTTCTGCGGGGTGGGGTTCGAGTACTTTCATGCGCTGTTCGAGCAGTTGGCGGCACTGGACCTGACGCACACGGAGGTGCTGATGGTGCTGTCAGAAGATTGCCAGGAGGATGGCATTCGCCAGGCGGCCAAGGTGCATGGGCTGCAGTTGAAATTGCGGGGTAGGCGCCGGAGCTGGCTGGAATGGGCGGCCATGCTGCAAGTGGTGCCGGCGTTGGAGGACGTCCGGTGAGCGCACGCGGGCTGATCATCCAGATCCACGTGGTGTTGTCATGCGGGGCGATGCTCTGCTGGCTGGCCGCGCTAGCGGCCTATGCCGGTGCCTGGCGCCGGCATCACAGGCTGATCGGCCGCACCTTCATGGGGTTGGTCGTGGCCAGCATGGTGTTGGCCGTGGGCATTGCCGTGGACGCCCGCAACCCATTCGGCGCCGTGACCTCGTTGCAACCTCTGGTGYTGTGCCTGAGTGCCGGTGCTCAGTTCCTTCGTTCGCGCTGGGTCGTGCGCGCACTCGGCTGGGTGGGTTTGTTGGTGGCGGCCGGCGTGCTGGCAGGCACTTGGGGCCTGCTGAACTCGCACCGGCTCATCGACGTGATCGCCTTTCCCTGGTCTGCACTGACGCAAGGTGCACTTGCGGTCAACGATCTGCGCACGGCGCCGGGGCCGCGCTGGCGAGCCCACGGCCATCGCATGCTGGCGGCGGGTTGGTTCTACCTTGCGGAAGTGGGCATCTTGACCCTGGATCCGCATCCCAGCGTCATTGCCTGGATGATCGCGGCCATCGTGCCGATCGGCGGGGTGTTGTGGGTGCGCCGGCAACCGAGGAGCTTTGGACCGGCTGGGCCGGCCTTGACAG
>NZ_JBFUMO010000525.1:0-4090 GCF_054049355.1 Roseateles sp. P5_E11
CATCTGCTGCATGGTCAGGCATCTGCTGCATGGTCAGGAGGGCGTGCAGTTCGGCCTCGTTGAACCAGACCCCCGGCAGCTCATGCTTGCCGCCACGCCACTGCTGGCCGAAACGGTAGCCGTTCTCGGCAGCGTCGTACTCGATGGGCGCGTCCAGCCGCTCCCGCAGGTAGGCCAGGTCGCGCTTGAGCGTGGCCGGCGACACCTCCAGCGCCTCGATCAGCTCGGCGAATGACACGCAGCCGCGGGAGCGGATCAGCTGCTCGATCTTGTAAAAGCGTTCGGTGCGGTCCATTCGGGTTTTCTCAGTGCCCCGACCGCTGGCATCTCTGCACACTCGGCGGGCTTGAATCGGCCAACAAATCAATAGCCTGCTTCACGGATGCCAAACATCCGGGAGCAGGCAGGGAGAGTGACATGAATCCGTCGACATCATTCTTGCGTCAAATCTGCGCGGGACTTTTCTGGGCAGCCCTTGGCGCCGAGTGCATGGCTGCAGCGCCGACCTATTCGGTCACACCGCTGGCCGTGCAATCGCTATATCCCACCAGCTATGCCAAGGACCTCAACAACGCCGGCCAGGTGACTGGGCTGGCCTATCTGCCCAATGCCAATGGCGCGACGTATAGCTTCCTGTACGGCAGCGGCAACACGGTAAACATCGGCGGCCTGGGCGGGACCAATCCGCTGGGCAACGGGTACAGCCCCACCGACGCCCAAGCCATCAACGACGTCGGCCAGGTGGTGGGCGGGTCCTATTCCAGCAGCTATCCCGACATCCGTGCCTTCCTCTACAGCAACGGGCAGATGACCGACCTGGGCACGCTGGGCGGAAGCTTCAGCCAAGCCTACGGCGTCAACAACGCGGGTGAGGTCGTAGGAATGTCGGTCACCGCCGGCAACAAGAACTCCGCGACCTTCCTCTACAGCGGCGGGCAGATGATCAATCTGGCCACCCTGGGCGCCAGCTTCACCGACGTCACGGCCATCAACAACCACAGCCAGATCCTCGGCACTGCCGGCGGCCATGCGGCCATCTTCAGCCAGGGCGCAATGACGGACCTCGGCACCTTGGGGTCGGCCCTCAGTATTCCGGCGGCCATCAACGATGGGGGTCAGGCCACCGGATATTCCTACACCGCGGACAGCTTCACTCGCGCCTTCCGGTACAGCGGCGGGCAGATGATCGATCTGGGCACCCTGGGCGGCTCCTACAGCCAGGGCAAAGACATCAACGCCGCGGGCGACGTCGTTGGCATTTCCAACAACGGCATCGACGGCTTCGGTCATGGCTTCCTCTACACGGGCGGCACCATGTACGACCTGAACAACCTGGTCGGCTCGTCCGACTGGCTGATCGGCGAGGCCCAGCGGATCAACGACAACGGAACCATTCTTGCGTCCGGCTGCCATCAGCAGCAGGGCTGCATGTCCGTGCTCCTCAGCGTGACCAGCGTGCCCGAACCGGGCTCAATGGCCCTGACCCTTGCGGGGGTCGCCGTGGTGGGCGCCAGGCTGCGCCGGCGCCGCAGCTGAATTTCCGTCGGCCTTCCGAAGGGCACCTTACGGTGCCTTTTTTATGCGCATCTGATTTTTTTCACAGGGTAGATCACCTATTGAGCTACCTGGCTCACAAACTGATATCCAAGGCCCGCGACTCTCAGGCGTGCCTCTCAATCAGGAGTCAGTCATGCAAGCCGTCATCAACGCCCAGATCACCCCCCGCCTCCAGAGCAGCCCGCTGGTCCAGTTCGACCTGGACATGGACGACACCTCTGTTCTGGTCAGCGCCCACGAGCGCACCGGCCTGGCCCTGGGCCGCGACTACGCCCTGCATGGCATCACGCCGCCCATCGCCCATCTCTACCCGCAGTCGCCACTGCAGCGCGGCTGGCTGGCCTCACGTGGCCGCCCGGTGCGCACGCCGGCCAGCCCGCAGGTCGAGCGCTGGCTGGCCCTGCGTACCCACGCCTGGGCACGCGRCCGCAGCTTCGAGGACATCCAGCTCACGCCGCACCATCTCGCCCAGCTGGAAACCCAGCACTGCCCCATCAGCCGGGAGTTGCTGGACGGCGAGAGCACCAGCATCGACCGCGTCCGCGACGATGCCGGTTACGCGGCCGGCAACCTGGCCGTCATGAGCCGCCGCGCCAACCGGGCCAAGGGCCACCGTGGCTACGCTGCGCTGGCCGACATGGCCGCCAGCTGCGCCGCCGGGCCCATCACGCGCATTGGCGGCCTGGCCGAGGCCGAGTGGCGGCGCCTGGCCGTGCTGGCCAGCTTTGTCACACCGCTGAGCCACGAGCAAGCGGCGCTGATCCCGCTCCACGTGCTGCCGCCCAACCGGCTGCGGCTGTTCAACCCCATCCAGGCCCTGCAGGCCCTGGTCACACGCCAGCTCGCCACGCCCGGCTGGAGCGCCCGCCTGAGCCGCCTCGAGGCACTGCTGCCCACCGACACGCTGCGCACCGACTTCAACCGCTTCCTGCTCGCCCTGGCCCCTCGCGTGCTGGCGGCTGCCGAGCTGCAGGAGCCGCATCAGATCCGCTGGGCGCTGGAAGACGCCTGGACCCTGCCCCTGGTGCAAAAGCGCTGGGCTCGTTTCGCCCTGCAGCTGACCGCCGAACAGGCAGAAAACCTCGTCGAACGTGCGGCCGCCAAGAAACTCAGCCCCGTGCACATCCAGCGCCACGACGACGCCACCGACGGCTGGGCCCTGGCCACTGGCGGTTACGCGGCTTGAAATAGGACCCCTCGTCCAGTCTCGCCCYGCTGMACGCGGGCGCGCCTGACCGGTCCCCCGAGGGGACGGCGACGCTTGCGGCGTTGAGCCGCAAGCACTTCGCCAGCGCGGGCCGGCTWGGGAGCGGCCCGGCGCTCGGCCCGGAACACCCAGATACCTTGACGACAGCACCCAGGAAAAGACAAAGCGCCCCGCAGGGCGCTTTGCTCACGGTGCGATGGCCTCAGACGAGGGAGCGATGCAGTCGGATCTCTTCGACACGCGCACCGCCGACTTCGGAGGTGCGGGCGCTGCCGAGTTCACGCTTGAAACCGGCCAGCTCAAAGAAGCGCAGGGCGCGCTCGTTGCGCAGATAGCACCACAGCGTGGCCTTGGTGCAGCCTTCTTCTTGCAGGCCATCGCGCGTGGCATCCCACAGGGCCAGGCCGACGCCCTTGTCCCAGTGCACCGGGTCGGCAAACATGGCCCAGACCTCGCCGGTCGTGGCGGGCGTGCCCTTGTCGCGGGAGCGATCGAAGCCGGCGAAACCCATGATCTTGTTGTCCAGATGGGCAACGATGACCTGCGGCTCGCAGAGGTCGATGGCCTCACGCCAGAAGGCTTGGCGCTTTTGCACCGACATCGCATCCAGCGCGGCGGCGGGCAGGAGGGCCTTGTAGGCGTCCTGGCTGGCAGCGACATGGATCTCGGCGATGGCCTTGGCATCGCGCAGGGTGGCGGGGCGAACCTGGATCACGGACATGGAACTCTTGGCAATAGCACGGGACGAAAGGGCGCGATTGTCCTAGCCCGATGATGAGCTGCAGGGTCTTGACAGAATTTTTTATCCGCTCAAGCAGCCAACGAATTGGCGCGACAGGCCTTCACATGGTCGACCAGGCCGCGCCTGAGCCAGCGCAACGGCGTGCGCTGCAACTCCAGCATCAGTGCGTGATCCACGGCGGCGTCGCCCAGGTCCAACGCAAAGCGTCGCGCGACCTCGTTCTGAACCTTCAGTAACAACTCCGCCGTCACGCGAGCATCGGCCATCGCCCGGTGGGCACGGCCGTCGAAGCGGATGCCGTGGAGCTGCGTGATCGCACCCAGGCCGTGGCTCTTGGCCTCGGGCCAGAGCCGGCGCGACAACAGCACGGTGCAGGCGAACTCATGGGCCGGGTCGCGCGCCACGCCGGCACGCTCCATCTCGGCCTGCCAGAAGCCACGGTCGAAAGAAGCGTTATGCGCGACGAGCGGGCAGCCCTGGGTGAAACGGGCCAGCTCGCGCATGACCGTGGCCGAGTCTGGTGCGTTGGCCAGCATCTCGTTGCTGATGCCGGTCAGGGACTGAATAAAGGGCGGCACCCAGGC
>NZ_JBFUMO010000526.1:0-4085 GCF_054049355.1 Roseateles sp. P5_E11
AAAGTTACCCGCCCTCGCGGGGCGGATTCCCGCGGCACTGCACGCGAGTCATGAGGACGCCGGCAAGAGCAAACCACACCAACTCACTTCCCGTACAACACCATCTGCGTACACCTGAACAAAGCCATCGTCTTCCCGGTGTCCTTGTTCGTCACCACCGCATCCCAGATCTGCGTCGTCTTGCCTAGGTGCACCGGCCGGGCCACGCAGGCGATAGTCCCTTCGCGCGCCGTGCCCAGGTGGTTGGACTTCAGCTCGATGGTCGTGAAGCCCACCGCGCCCGGCGGCAGGTTGGCGATGCAGCCATAGCCGGCACAGCTGTCCGCCAGCGTCACGATGCTGCCGGCGTGCAGATAGCCGTTGGGTGCCATCAGCTCCTCGCGCACCACCAGCTCAGCCTTGATCTCGCCGGGGTCGGCCTGGGTGAAGACGATGCCCAGATGGCCAGGCAGGTTCCTGGCACCGAATTGATTCAGTTTGTCGGGTGTGGACATGGCGGATCCCTCGAAGTGGCGGCCATGCTAAGACAAGAAAAAAGGCCGGCATGAAGCCGGCCTTTGATTGAGCACGAAGCCGATCAGCTGCGCACCAGCGAGGCCTTCAGCATCGAGTTCAGCATGTCCAGCGTCTCCGCCAAATGCGCACGCGTCTCGACCGACAGACCCGGCTTGGCCGAGGCCACACGCAGCTCGTTGGCGAGCTGCGTCGCGTGCCAGCGTGCCATCGAGAAAGCGTCGGCGTACACCGTCGCCCCATTGGTCGCACGGTTCAGCTGGCCTTGCAGGCGGCGCAGGTACTCGCGTTGCAGGCTGCGGCGCATGCGGTCGATTTCGGCACCGGTCTTCAGCTCGCTGAAGATCGCACCCTGCAGCGTGCCATAGACCTCGCTCAGCGACACCGCGCCCTTGCGCTGGGCCTCGGGCAGGTAGGCGCCCTGCTCGATGAGACGGCGCGCCGTGTTGGGTGACATCAGGCGGTCCAGCACCCGGCCCTGCAGCGCACTGACGCTGTCCGGGATGGAGATGGGCAGGCCGCGGTCCCACTCGTTGTAGTCCAGCGTCTGGGTCACGAGGAACTCGGGCTTGAACTTGAAGGAGTCGCTGGACAGCAGGCCTGCCGCAATGAAGCGCAGGGCCTCGCGCTGCTGGGCGTTGTCCACCGGCTTGAAGGCCGGGCCGGCGGTCACGCCCGGCACGACACGCTCGGCCTGCATGCCGCCCACGTATTTGCTGACGTTGTTGGCCGTCATGCCCAATTGGCGGAAGCTCTCAAAGATGGAGCGGCGGTTGCGCAGCGGGTCGTCGCCGACGACGGCCGGGCGCGACTGCACGCGCTCCCACAGCTCCTGGCTGAGTTTGAGGCGCTTCTTGGCATAGGCCAGCGGGTCGTCGCCCAGGTCGCGCTGGTTGGTGCGCGGGTCGAAGCCATCGTAGGGGCCGCCGACGCCCTGGTCGAAGTCGTCGCCATAGGCCAGCTTGGGCTCGGTCGAGCGCGCAGCGATCTTGGCCAGCTCGGCGGCCTCCTGCTCTGCAACGATGGGCTTGTAGGCGTACTCGATGGCCCAGTAGTCGTAGGCGCCCAGCGTGGTGTTCGTCAGGCTGGCCTTGGCCTCGCCCTTGAGCGGCAGGTTGTAGGCGTTGTAGTCCATCACCGAGTTGGAGATGCCATTGGCCTCGGTGAAAGCCTTGTCCTTGAGCTGGGCCTGGGTGACCGTCGTGGAGGACTTGAAGTTGTGCTTGAGGCCGAGCGTGTGGCCGACCTCATGCATCACCACGTCCTTGATGACGGCCTGGGCCAGGGCCTCGGCCTCGGGGCCGTTCATGTCCATGCCCTCTGCCCCGCCCCGCAGGGACAGCAAATCCAGCGCAAAGCCGAACTCGTTGGCCTGGTCGGCCATGTAATTGCATTGCTGCTCGGAAAGCCGCAGGCTGCGCTCACCCATCCAGCTGCTGGCGGCATGGTCGTGTCCATGGAAGCCGAGCACGTCGTCCGAAGCCAGGCGGCGCGAGCCGCGGCCGAAGACGTCGCTCATGCCGATGTCGGCGTCCAGGATTTCACCGGTGCGCGGGTCCTTGTTGCTAGGGCCGATGGCAAAGCCGACGTCGGCGCCGGTGAACCAGCGGACGGACGCGTGCGTCGAGTCCATGTTGTCCCAGTCAGCGTCGTCGGGCTGCTGCCTGGCCTGCACGGCGTCCTTGAAGCCGATCTTCTCGAAGGCCTTGTTCCACTCCTCGATGCCGGCCTTGACCGCCGCGCGGTATTTGGTCGGGATGTTCTTGTCCATCCAGTAGACGATGGGCTGCACGGGCTCCGACAGCGCTGCGCTCGGGTCCTTCTTCTCCAGGCGCCAGCGGGCGATCATGTGCACGCGCGGGTTGGCTTTCAGGTCGTCGCCGAAGTCGCTGTAGCTCTCCATGAAATGACCCAGGCGCGGGTCGGCATGGCGCACGGCGGCCGGCTGCTCCGGCAAGGCACGGAAGCTGTAGACGAAGCTGAAGAACATCGAACGCGGATCCGGCGTCGCCTGAGGCGGCGTGGGCACCGGCACGGGCACGGGAACCAGCGGCGGCGCGGGAATGCGCGGCGTGGCGAAGTGCACGCGTGAAGTCAGCGTGGAAACCTGGGCATCGGCGCGGGTGGCTTCGATGAATGAGTTGCCTCGGTCGGGCGCGAACGGCAGGCGGTAGGCAAATTCCAGGCGCGTGGAGTAGCCCGGAATGTCGCTCAGCAGCAGGTTGCTGGCGTCGATCAGCACCGACTTGCGGTCCGGGTGGTCGGCGCTGGCGACCGGCACGCCGCCGATCAGGCTGGGCGAGAAAGCCTGCTCGATGGCCAGCTTGCTGGACGGGTTGTCCGTGCGGAACTTGGTGTTCAGCGCAATCAGCTGCACATGGTTGCCAATGCGACGCCATTCGGCCAGCTCGTCGCCCAGCATCTGGCTGGCGTACAGGCCGCGCTCGCCGACGGCGTTGGCGACGTTGACACTGAACAGGAAGGGCTTGTTGAAGGCTTCCTTGGGGATCTCGATCCAGACCTTCTCGTCCTTGCGCCAGATCGGGAACAGGCCGGGCTGCTCCTTGGCGCCCTTGATGATCTCGGCAAAGGGCTTGGGCGCCGTCGGGTCGGCCGGCGGGCGGGCGGGAGCGGGTGCCGAAGCGGCGGCGCCAGGGGCCGAAGCGGCGCCATTGGGCGCGGGCGGGGTCTGGGCTTGGGCAACCGCGGCCAGCGCGAGCAGGGCGGCGGCGGCCAGGGCGGTGCGGGGCATCGGGATCATGGGGTGACGGTCCGGGATTGCGGAAAGGCAGGCACTGTGGCTGGGAGCGACACTCGCGTCAATCGGAGCCCTCCCCCGTCGCGGAGCGGCAGAAATTCACGCAAAAACTTCCGTCATGTCGTTGACTCATCTGCTCTATTTGCACGGCTTTCGCTCGTCGCCGGCCTCGGCCAAAGCGCTGCGAATGGCCGCCTGGGCGGCCACACAGCCGGGCCTGACCTTCGCCTGCCCGCAGCTGCCGCCCTCCCCGCTTGACGCCATGGCCCTTGTCGCCGGAATCGTGGCGGCCTGGCCATCCGAGGGTGCCGCCGTCATCGGCAGCTCGCTGGGCGGTTTCTACGCCACCTCGCTGGCCGAGCAGCGCGCTCACCGCGGCTGGCGCGTCGCCGTGCTGAACCCCGCGGTGGACCCGGCGCGCGATCTGTCCCGCCACATCGGCACGCTGACGGCCTGGCACGACCCGCAGCTGAAGTTCGAGTTCACGGCCCAGCATGTGGCCGAACTCGCCGCGCTGACGCCGCCGGCACGGCTGACGACGCCGCTGCGCTACTACACGCTGATCGCCAAGGGCGACGAGCTGCTGGATTGGCACGAGATGCTGGCCCGTTATGCCGGCTGCGACGGCGAGGTGCTGGAGGGCAGCGACCACGGGTTGTCCGACTTCGAAGACCACCTGCCCGGCTTGCTGAAACACCTTCAAGGCTGAGGCGACAATCGCCCTCCTATGTTTGCGCTGTTTGATGACGCCGGGAAATTTCTCGCCGGCCGGGTGATGTCGGAGGCCGATGCCTCGCTGCAGGTCGAGCTGGAG
>NZ_JBFUMO010000527.1:0-4083 GCF_054049355.1 Roseateles sp. P5_E11
GCTGCACGCCGAGACGCTGGCGCTGATCCCGCGCATCCGGGAACGCTATGGCCGCGAGGTCGAGGTCTTCAAGCCGGCGGCCGACGCCGTCATCCAGTTCGTCCGCAAGGAGGGCGAGGAGGCGATGTACAAGAGCATCGAGCTGCGCAAAGCCTGCTGCGGCCTGCGCAAGATGGAGCCGCTGGGCCGCATGCTGAAGGGCCGTTCGGCCTGGATCACCGGCCTGCGCCGCGAGCAGAGCGGTGCCCGCGGTGACGTGGCCTTTGACGAGGACGACGGCAACAACCGCCGCAAGATCAGCCCCATCGCCGACTGGACCTGGGCCGAGGTCTGGGCGTATGTTCAAAAATACGAGGTTCCGTACAACCCGCTGCATGACCAGTTCATGCCCTCGATCGGCTGCGCACCCTGCACGCGCGCCATTGCGGTCGGTGAAGACTTCAGAGCGGGCCGCTGGTGGTGGGAAGACTCCACCAAGGAATGCGGCTTGCACGCCAAATCATGAATGCTGCTGTGAAACCCGAACAACTCATCGCCGACGTCGACCACGCCCACCTGGATGCGCTGGAAGAGGAAGCCATCTTCATCCTGCGCGAAGTGGCCGCCAGCTTCGAGCGCCCCGCCCTGCTCTTCTCGGGCGGCAAGGACAGCTGCGTCGTGCTGCGTCTGGCCGAGAAGGCCTTCAAGATGAAGAACGCGGCCCACCCGAGTGGCTACTCGGGCAGTCTGCCCTTCCCGCTGGTGCATATCGACACGGGCCACAACTTCCCCGAAGTCATCACCTTCCGTGACCAGCGCGTCGCCGACATGGGCGAGCGCCTGGTTGTTGGTCACCTCGAAGACTCGATGGCCAAGGGCACGATTCGGCTCTCCCACCCGCTGGAAAGCCGCAACGGCCACCAGACGGTGACGCTGCTGGAGACCATCGAGGAGCACAAGTTCGACTGCCTGATCGGCGGCGCACGGCGCGACGAGGAGAAGGCGCGCGCCAAGGAGCGCATCTTCAGCCATCGCGACAGCTTCGGCCAATGGCAGCCCAAGGAGCAGCGCCCCGAGCTGTGGACGCTGTTCAACACGCGCATCCGCCCGGGCGAGCATTTCCGCTGCTTCCCCATCAGCAACTGGACCGAACTGGACGTGTGGCTCTACATCGCCCGCGAGAACATCCCGCTGCCGCAGATGTACTTCGCGCACGAGCGTCAGGTCATCCGCCGCAAGGGCCTGCTGGTGCCGCTGACCGACGTGACGCCGCCGGAAGAAGGCGAGACCGTCGAGACCGCCACCGTGCGCTTCCGCACCGTGGGCGACATGACCTGCACCTGCCCGGTCGAGAGCCCCGCCGCCAACGCGAGCGAGGTCGTGGCCGAGACGCTGACCGTCACCGTCAGCGAACGCGGCGCCACGCGCATGGACGACCGCACCAGTGAGGCTTCCATGGAGAAGCGCAAAAAGGAAGGGTACTTTTAATGACCGCYCCCACGTTCACTTTGTTCACTGCCCCCCGAGGGGGCGTCGCGGCCCTTCGGGCGGCCGGGCGGGCCGCGCGATGAAGGCGCTGCGATTCCTCACGGCGGGCTCCGTTGACGACGGCAAGTCCACGCTGATCGGCCGCCTGCTGTTCGATGGCCAGGCCATCCTGGCCGACCAGCTCGACACGCTCGAGCGCCGCGCCGCCGGCCGCCCCATCGACCTCAGCCTGCTGACCGACGGCCTGGAGGCCGAGCGCGAGCAAGGCATCACCATCGACGTGGCCTACCGCTACTTCGCGACCAAGACGCGCAAGTTCATCATTGCCGATGCCCCCGGCCATGAGCAGTACACGCGCAACATGGTCACGGCCGCCGCCGGCTCCGACGCCGCCGTCGTGCTGGTGGACATCACCAAGCTCGACCTGACTGAAGCCGAAGTGACGCTGCTGCCGCAGACACGCCGCCACTCGCTGCTGGCCCAGTTGCTGCGCGTGCCCAGCATCGTCTTCGCCATCAACAAAATCGATGCGCTGGAAGACGCCGGCGCGGGCTTTGCCAAGGTCAAGACGGCGCTCGACAAGTTCGCTGCCGCCGCTGGCCTGAACGTGGCCGCCACCGTGCCGGTGAGCGCCCTGCGTGGCGACAACGTCACCCAGCCGCTGGATGCGCCCTGGTGGAACGGCGAGAGCCTGCTGCAGGTGCTGGAGCGCCTGCCCACGCTGAGCGAGCGCGCCGACGCGCCGCTGAGCCTGCCCGTGCAATACGTGCAGAAGGACGCCTACCAATCCAAGGGCACCGGCGTGCAGCCACGCGTGCTGTGGGGCCGCATCGCCCACGGTGCCGTCAAGGCGGGCGACACCATCGAGGTGCTGCCGTCGAAGCAGACGGCGGTCGTGTCCGAAGTCCGCCTGGCCGGCGAGGCCGTGCCCAGCGCCGAAGCCGGCGACTCGGCCGGCCTGGTGCTGGACCGCCAACTCGACGTCAGCCGCGGCGACTGGATCRTCACGCCGGGCAGCGCTGCGGTCACCAAGAACTTCTCTGCAACGCTGGCCTGGCTGGACACCGAGGCCGCCAAGCCTGGCCGCAAGTACTGGGTGCGCCACGGCAACCGTTGGGTGCAGGCGCGMATCTCGGCCATCGACTCGGTGCTGGACATCAACACGCTGACGCCGCAGGACGCCCACGAACTGCCCGTCAACACCATCGGCCGTGTGCAGATGGAAGTGCAGCACGAGCTGCCCGTCGAGCCCTTCGTGGACAACCGCGTCGGCGGCGCGCTGATCGTCGTCGACCCCGCCAGCCACCGCACCAGCGGCGCGCTGCTGGTAGACGTGCAAGCCGCTCCGGCGGAAGAGGCCTGGTGATGTCTAGCGGCCGTGTGATCTTCGTCAGCGCCGGCCCCGGCGCCGCCGACCTGATCACGCTGCGCGGCGCGCGGGCGCTGTCGCAGGCCGATATCGTGCTGGCCGATGCGCTGGCCGACCCGGCCCTGCGCGATCTTGCGCCGCAAGCCAAGTGGATCTCGGTCGGAAAGCGCGGCTTCGAGCATTCGGCCAAGCAGACCGAGATCAATGCGCTGCTGGTCAAGGCCGCGCGGGAGCACGCTCTCGTCGTGCGACTGAAGGGCGGCGACGCCAGCGTCTTCGGCCGCCTGGAGGAAGAACTCATCGCGTTGGCCGAGGCGGGCATTGCCAGCGAAGTCGTCCCTGGCGTGACCGCGGCTCTTGCCGCCGCCGCCCAGGCACAACGCCCGCTGACCCGCCGCGGCCGAGGCCGCAGCGTGTCGCTGACGACGGCGATGACCGAGGCCGGCGAACTGCATGCCGCGCAAAGCGCCGACACCGAGGTCTTCTACATGGCCGGCCGCCAGTTGGCCGCGCTTGGCCGCCAGTTGCTGGCCGCCGGCTGGGCGCCGGACACGCCGACGCTGGTCGTCAGCCGTGCCGGCTGTGCCGATGCCATCACCAGCGAGCACGCGCTGGCTGACCTCGCCCACGCGGCCCTGCTGCACCGCGGCCGCCCCACGGTCGTCACGGTCGGGACAGGAGCCAGCCGCGTCCACGCGCAGGATCAAAACCACGCCGACCTTAAAATCGTCGTTTCGCCCGAATCATTGCCCATCGGGGCGCCCCTTACTTCCCAGAGCCGCTCATGACCCACGTCGTCACCGAAGCCTGCATCCGCTGCAAATACACCGACTGCGTCGACGTCTGCCCGGTCGACTGCTTCCGCGAAGGCCCGAACTTCCTCACCATCGACCCCGATGAGTGCATCGACTGCGCCGTCTGCATCCCCGAATGCCCGGTCAACGCGATCCTGCCGGAAGAGGATGTGCCGGGTGATCAGATCCACATGATCAAGATCAATGCCGACCTCGCCAAGGGCTGGCCCAGCATCACCAAGCGTAAGCCGGCGCTGCCGGATGCCGACGAGTGGAAAGACAAGACGGGCAAGCTGCCCGAGCTGATCCGCTGAGCTTTCTTCTCTCCTCATGCAGGCAGCAGTACAGATCAGGCCCGATGCGATTCAGACGGACGCCGTCATCGTCGGCGCCGGGCCGGTCGGCCTCTTCCAGGTCTTCGAACTCGGCCTGCTGGAGATCAAGGCCCACATC
>NZ_JBFUMO010000528.1:0-4081 GCF_054049355.1 Roseateles sp. P5_E11
GGCACCTGGGCCAGCACCCAGATGGTGATGGCCAGCGGCAGCCAGACCAGCAGGCCGGCAACGAGGTATTTGCGTAAGGAAGCGCCCACGAAGCTTTTCGGTCAGTGGCAGGCGCAGGAGCCGCCGCAGGAGGTGGAGGAAGACGGCGATGCGGATGCTTCAGCCTTGGCGGCTTCGGGCTTGGCAGCATCGCTGGCGGCCGGGGCCGCGGGGGCGGCGGTCGAGCCACCCTTGAAGTCGGTTGCATACCAACCCGAGCCCTTCAGCTGGAAACCAGCTGCGGTGACCTGCTTGGAAAAGCTCTGCGCCGCGCAGGCGGGGCAGGTGGTCAGCGGCGCGTCGGACAGCTTTTGCAGCACATCCTTGGCGTGACCACAGGCGCTGCAGCGATAGGCGTAGATTGGCATGGTCGGGCTCGAAGAGACGCAAAGCCCGACATTTTAAGGGACACGCTCAGGGATGAGGCTGGAGATGGTGGCTGACGTGCTCGCGACGGTCGGTCAGCACCTGGGGCATCAGCGAGCCGACCACCATGCCCGCCAGCGCCGCCAGCAGGCCGGCCAGTTGCCCCGGGAAGAGCTCGCCCCAGGTCGTCACCTGCGGGAAAAAGGCCACCCAGACGGCGATGCCGGCAAAGATCGAGAACACCGCGCCCTGGGTGGTCGAGCGGCTCCAGTACAGACCAAAGACCAGCGGCACGAAGGCGGCGACCAGGGTGACCTGGTAGGCGGCGCTGACGAGGTCGTAGATGGACGTGCCCTGCAGCGCGATGGCGTAGGCCAGCACGGCGAAGGCGAAGATGACGAGCGTGACGCGCATCGCCACGAGAGACTGCTTGTCGCTCATGCCGGGGCGGATCTGCTTGAGGATGTTCTCGACGAAGCTGGTCGTCGGCGCCAGCAGCGTGGCTGACGAGGTGCTCTTGATGGCCGACAACAGCGCACCGAAGAACAGGATCTGCATGAACAGCGGCATGTGGCCCATGACGAAGCTGGGCAGCACGCGCTGGTAGTCGTTCTGGGCCAGCTCCAGCGCCTTGTCGCCCATGACGGCCACGGCGGCCAGCACGATGAACATGGGCACGAAGGCAAAGGCGATGTAGCTGAAGCCGCCGATCATGGCGCCGCGCTGTGCCGTCTTGGCGTCCTTGGCGGACATGACGCGCTGGAACACGTCCTGCTGCGGGATGGAGCCCAGCATCATGGTCAGGCCCGAGCCGAGGAACATGGCCATCTCGGTGAAGGTCGGATTGGGCAGGAAGCGGCCCAGGTCGCGGCTCTTGGCCAGGGCCAGCACCTTGTCTGCGCCGCCGGCCAGGTCCGAGGCGAACACCGCGATGACACTCAGGCCGATGACCAGCACGATCATCTGGATGAAGTCCGTCCAGGCCACGGCCAGGAAGCCGCCGATGACGACGTAGACCAGCACCGCCAGCAGGCCGACGACCATGCCGGTCTGCGGGCTCATGGCGCCGTCGGTCAGGATGTTGAACACCAGCCCCAGGGCCGTGACCTGGGCCGCCACCCAGCCGAGGTAGCTGAGGATGATGGCCAGCGAGCAGAACACCTCGACGCCCTTGCCGAAGCGCTGGCGGTAGAAGTCGCCGATGGTCAGCAGGTTCATCCGGTACAGCCGCGCGGCGAAGAAGGCGCCCACCAGTACCAGGCAGAAACCGGCACCGAACGGGTCTTCGACGACGGCGCCCAGGCCACCCTGCACAAACTTGGCGGGCAGGCCCATGACGGTTTCGGCACCGAACCAGGTTGCGAAGGTCGTCGTGACGACCATGATCAGCGGCAGGCTGCGCCCGGCGACGGCGAAGTCGCTGGTGTTCTTGATCCGGGTGCCGGCCCAGACACCGATGCCCAGCGTGCCGAGCAGGTAGAGCACGACGAAGACGATGAGCGTGGTGTTCATGAGCGCAAGAAGGCCGGAAAATTTGGCGCGGATTATGAGGGCGCGGCTGGCGAGACTTGCTAGGGGCTGATGTCCAGAAAGCGCACGGTCAGCCAGGCCACGGCGACGCCGATGGCAAAGCCCGCGGCGCCCCAGAGCAAACCGGAAAGCAGCCGGTTGGTGCGCCGCAGCTCGCGCACGAGAGCGCGGGTCTCGGCGTCGTCGGCACGCCGGGCCTGGCTCTTGAGGGCGTCGTGCAGCAGGCGCGGCAGCTCGGGGATGAGCTGTGCGAAGCGCGGCGCCTCCTTCATCAACTGCTTGTTGAACGCCGGCCAGCCGACCTGCTCGTTCATCCAGCGCTCCAGGAAGGGCTTGGCCGTGGCCCAGAGGTCGAGTTCGGGATCGAGCTGGCGGCCCAGGCCCTCAACGTTCAACAGCGTCTTCTGCAGCAACACCAGCTGGGGCTGGATCTCGACGTTGAAGCGGCGCGAGGTCTGGAACAGCCGCATCAGCACCTGGCCCAACGAAATGTCCTTCAGCGGCCGGTCGAAATGAGGCTCGCAAACCGCCCGGACCGCGCTTTCGAGCGCATCGACGCGGGTCTCGGGCGGCACCCAACCCGAGGCGATGTGCAGCTCGGCCACGCGCTTGTAGTCGCGCTGGAAGAAGGCGATGAAGTTCTGGGCGAGGTAGTCCTTGTCCACCTCGGTCAACGTGCCCATGATGCCGAAGTCCAGCGCGACGTAGCGGCCGAAGGTCTCGGGCGCCAGGCTCACCTGGATGTTGCCCGGGTGCATGTCGGCGTGAAAGAAGCCGTCGCGGAACACCTGGGTGAAGAAGATGGTCACGCCGTCGCGGGCCAGCTTGGGGATGTCGATGCCGGCCGCCTCCAGCGCCGGGCGGTGCGAGATCGGCACGCCCTTCATGCGCTCCATGACGATGACCTCGGAGCTGCACAGGTCCCAGTGCATCTCGGGCACCATGATCAGATCCAGCTCGGCCATGTTGCGGCGCAGCTGGGCGGCATTGGCGGCCTCGCGCACCAAGTCCAGCTCGTCGTGCAGATAGGTGTCGAACTCGGCAACCACCTCGCGCGGTTTCAGGCGCCGGCCATCGGCGGAGAAGCGCTCGATCCAGACGGCCAGCTGGCGCATCAGCGACAGGTCGTCGTCGATGATGTCCAGCATGCCGGGGCGCAGCACCTTGACGGCGACCTCGCGGCCGTCCTTCAGCGTCGCGAAATGCACTTGGGCGATGCTGGCGCTGGCCACTGGCTCGGCGTCGAAGGTGGCGAACAGTTCCTCCAGCGGCCGGCCGAAGGCGCGCTCGACGATTTCACGCGACAGCGCCGCCGGGAAGGGCGGCACGCGGTCCTGCAGCTTGGCCAGCTCCAGCGCGACATCGAGCGGCAGCAGGTCGCGCCGCGTCGACAGCACCTGGCCGAACTTGACGAAGATGGGGCCGAGGTGCTCCAGCGCCAGCCGCAGGCGCACGCCGCGCGGCTGCTGCCAGCGCCGGCCCAGCCGGGTCAGGCGACGCAGCAGCCTGAAGCGCTTGCGACGCAGGCCCGACAAGGCCAGATCATCGAGACCGAAGCGCCAGACCGTCCACAGGATGACCAGCAGCCGCGAGACAAACCTCATGCGCCGCTACCGGACGTCGTCGTCGCAAAACGCGCGGCCATGCCCGACAACRTGCGCCGCAAGGTGCGGCCGAACTGGGCGAGCTGGCGGGCGGGCAGCGGCCCGACGATGCCGGCCAGATCGTCCTCGATGTCCCAGCGCAGGTTGTCCATCAACCAGTGCATCTCGCCAGCGAAAGCGGCATCGCCCTGCACGCTGACGGTGGGCGCCTCTCCCGTGAATGCACCCAGAGCCAGCTTGGCGGGGTTGGATGCATCGATCTCGATGCGCAGGCCGCCGGCGCCTGCCGGGGCGGCGTCCAGGCGTTCAAAAAGACCCGCTGGTGTGACACCGAGTATCAAATCAGGCGCCGCCGGCAGCAGGCTGGGCCAGCCTGCCAGGTGGACGACGAGCCCACGCCCAGCCAGCGGCCGCAGGCGTTGCGCCGCGATGGGCTCCCGCGACACGACATGGTTGATCAGCAAAACAAGGCGATCCTGCAGGGCCGGCATCAGCAAGGGCGTGATGGACGGCAGCGGAGGCAGGGGCGGCAGGGGCCAGGA
>NZ_JBFUMO010000529.1:0-4077 GCF_054049355.1 Roseateles sp. P5_E11
GTTCCTTGAAGCCGCCGCGTTTCACGTTGACCCAGAAGCCCAGCCCGAAGCCATCGGCATCGCCGCCGGATTTGGAACCGAGATGGTCGGMCGTCATCAGCGCCACGGTGTGGGGCGCCAGGATGCGCACGCCATCCAGCTCGCCCTTGTTCAGCAGCATCTGCAGGAAGCGCGTGTAGTCGCCCGCGGTGCTCAGCATGCCGGCGCCGCCGGACAGCAGCTTGCGCGGGCCGTTGACGAAGTCGCTCTTCGCCGACGTTTCCATCAGCTTGAGCCGGCCGCCTTCCAGCCCGTAGACGTTGGCCAGGCGTTCCAGCTTTTCCGGTGGCAGGAAAAAGCTCGTGTCGGGCATGTGCAGCGGGTTGGTGATGCGCTCCTTGATGAAACGGTCCAGCGGCTGGCCGGAAACGACCTCGACAAGACGGCCCAGCACGTCGGTGGCGTAGCCGTAGATGAACTGCTCACCCGGCTGGCTCTGCAGCGGCAGCGCGGCGAAGCGGTCGGTCCACTGCGCCAACGTCTCGTCGTTGCCGACGAGGTACCAGTCCTTCATGCCAGCAGCGCTGTAGGCCGCCTGGGCTGGGCCGCCGCCGTAGCTCATGCCGGCCGTGTGCGTCAGCAGGTCGTGGATGGTCAACGCGCGGCGCGGCTTCTCGGTGCCGCCTTGGGCCAAGGCGACCTGCAGGTTGGCGAAGGCCGGCAGGTAGCGCGCCACCGGGTCCTTCAGCAGGAAGCGACCTTCCTCGTAAAGGATCATGGCCGCCACGGTCGTCAGCGCCTTGGTCATGGAGGCGATGCGGAAGATCGTCTCCGTGCGCATCGGCCTGGCGTTCTCGATGTCGCGCTGGCCATAGGCCTTGAACACGACCGGCTTGCCATCGCGCAGCACGGCCATCACGCCGCCGGCGAGCTGCTGTTTGCCGATCTGCTCCTCGATGGCTGCGTCGAGCCGCTGCAGGCGTTCCGGCGAGAAGCCTTGTGCGGTGACCGCAGCGGCCTTGGGCGGTGCGGCCGAGGTCGCTGGGGCGTGGGCCAGCGCGGCGCAGGCCAGCGCCAGGGCGGCAAGGGTGGTTCTCATTCGGCTCAATCGCCCAGAGGGCGCTGCTGGGTGAAGCCCGGGCTCGCTGCGACGTGGAACTGCTCCGGTGGCAGCGGCCTGGCGGGGTCAATGGCGCCAAGATCATCGCGCAGCTGTGCGGCCACCGGCACACGGGCTTCCCGCAAACCCAGGGCCACCAAACGCGCCAACTGCATGGCGCCGTAGTTGTTGTGGTGGGTGTTGTCGAGCTTGCCGTTGTTCATCGGATGGGCGGCCTGGGAGCGCTCGGGGCCGAGGGCCGCGTAGAACTGCTGGCTCATCGCGTTGAGGTCGATGAAGGCCAGCTTCATGTCCTGCGCGACCGCGCGCGCCGCGTCGGCGTACTCGGTCAGGCTGGGCCTGAGCTTTCCCTCGGGGTCGAAGTTGCGCCTCTCCATCGACGACACGACGACCGGCACGCCGCCTCGCGCCAGGATGCGCTCGGCATGGGTGCGCAGCTCGGCCTTGTAGGTCTGGGCGTTGCCGCTGCCGTCCTTCTGTTGTTTCTGGTCGTTGTGGCCGAACTGCAGCAGCACGGTGTCGCCCGGTTGCATGACGGACAGGATCTTGTCGATGCGCCGGCGTGCCAGCGAGTCGCGGAAGGTTTCGCCCGACTGCGCATGGTTGGCCACGGCCACGGTGGGCTTGAACAGGCCCGTCAGCATCTGGCCCCAGCTGCTGTAGGGCTCGCGGGACTGGTCGGCCACCGTGGAGTCGCCCAGCAGGAAGACGGTGGGCACCTTGACGGGCTCAATGACGAGACTGCGCAGCGCCGGCTGGCTGCCGTTGATCTCCAGCGTCAGGCGCTGGTCCCAGGCCCAGATCTCATCCTTGCTTTCGCGCGGTTCCTTGAGCTTGACGACGCCTGCTTCCACACCCGGCACGGCGGCGATGCGGGCGGTGCGCACGTTGACGATGAAGCTGCGCGTTTCAGTTGCACCGGCAGCCACCCCCACGCTGTCCAGCATCAGCCGACGCAGCTCGGCTTTGATGGTCGTGTTGCTGGCGGCGGCGGCGCCGAGCGTCGCGGTGACGCGGTAGTTGCCTTCCGCGGGCACGTCCACCGTGAAGAAGCTCGGCTGGCCGGCGGCATTGAGCGCGGCGCCGGGCTCGAAGCCGGCGCCGCGGTCACGGCTGTAGGTGGGCGCGGGCGTCGTGGTGAAGTCGAAGCTGAGCGGTTCGGCCGCGCGTGGCTGGGAAACACAGCCACTGAGGCACAGAGACACAGAGAAGAGCATGGAGAGAAAGGGCAGATTTCCTCTGTGCCTCTGTGTCTCTGTGGCTGTGTTCATCGATGTGGTCATGTCAGTCAGTGAGCTGGTCGCCGATCAGGGCCAGGTTCTGAATCGCCGCCAGCCCCCACTGCGCGGTGTYATTGGTGCTGATCCAGGGCGCCTCGTCCACCGGGTTCAGCGCCAGCGGGCCGGCGATGCGCGTGGTCTTCAGCGTCTTGTGGCCGCGCGGATCGTCGGCCAGGAACTCGCGCCAGGCGCGCTGGGCCAGGGCCTTGTCCTGCTTGCTCTTGGCCGCGTAGGCGCTCAGACGCGAATGGCCCACGCTCAGCACCGTGCCGCCGCCGTGCGGCGCGCCCAGCGCCTTGACCTGCTGGTCGCGCGGCGCGTTGTAGAGCTCGCAATACTGCAGCCAGGCCTGCTTGAACTCGGGCTCATCGATCAGCTCCACCAGTTCGGCCATCATCTCCACAGCACCAAAGACGGCGCTCAGGTGGCTGGCGCTGAGCTTGTCGCCGCTGACGTTGTGAAAGGCGCCTTCGTTCGGCCCCGTGGGCTCGTAGCCACCGCTGCCGGTGAAGAAGCCGTGGGGCATGGCGGCGATGCCCTGCATGCCGCGCAGCAGCTTGTTGCGCCAGCGCACATCGCCGGTGCGCTCCCACTCGGTCAGCACGTTGGCGACGACCGAGCCCCAGTCCGTGCCGAAGCCGATGCGCGCCGGCCAGGGGCCCTTGTCCACGCGGCCGGCGATCTTGCGCACGGGGTCGACCTCATCCATCTTGGTGTCGGCGCTGAGCACCTCGCGCATGACGTCGCCGATGCGCTCGTCGGCCGTCAGGTAGTAGTAGAAGCGGCGGTAGGCCGCCGTGGAGATGCGCGCCTGCTTGGCGCTGCAGCCCCAGTGCTGCACGTTGTGCCGCGTGCCCAGGCCCTGGAAGCGGCCGGCGTGATAGATGTCGACCTCGCTGGTGTGGCGCACCATGGCCTCGGCGAAGCGGAAGATGTCGGCGCGGCCACTGCGCAGGTAGGCGTACCAGAGCCACAGGTCGGGCGACAGCTCCGAGTTGTCCCAGGCAAAGCCGCCGACGTCGTAACGCCATTCGTGGCGGTCGCTGTCGTAGGTGTGGCGGATGTCGCCGTAGTCCCAGAAGCCGTACCAGTGCCGCTGCTCGACCTCCTTGGCATAGAAGCCGAACAGGAAATCCAGCTTGTCCTCGATCTTGACGCGCATCGGCGTGCTGCGGTCAGGCAGGCTCCACAGCTTGCCGAAGACGCCGGCCGACAGATAGCGCTGTGGCGAGGCGGCCAGTTGCGGCGGCGTCTGCACGGCGGCGGCCATCTGCACGAGGCGTTCGCGGGTCGGCGTAGCGGCCAGCGCCCACAGCGTGATCTCGCTGCTGCGTGCGATGCCCACCGGCGTGCCGAAGCCCTTCTCGTAGTCCTCGTAGGTCATCTCCAGGCCCTCGAGCTCCTGCTCGTGGGTCTCCTGCCCCAGGCCATCGTGATAGAAGCGCAGGTCCATGGCCGGCGCCTCGGGCGAGTGCATCCACAGCGTCACTTGCGCGGCGTCGGTGTGGGCATTGCGGATGTCCAGTTGCGTCGGGTGGCGCTGCCAGAAGTCGCGCAGGCCAAAGGCCACGCCGCCGGTGGCGCCGCCGATATAGCCGCTGCCTGGCGCCCGCTTGCCGAAGGCGGCGGGAATCCAGCCATGGCCGGCCTTGGTGCGCTTCTTGATCTGGAAGCCGTCGGCGCTGAGCTGACTTAAGG
>NZ_JBFUMO010000530.1:0-4074 GCF_054049355.1 Roseateles sp. P5_E11
GGATAGGCCAGGGCCAGCCCCAAGGCCAGCAGCAGGCATACGGCCGCGATGCCGCCTGCCACGACGCCCAGAGCCCACAAGGCCCAGCGACCGAGGCGGGAGCTCAGGCCGGAGACGGGACGGGAGGTGGGTGTGCCGGCGGGCGAAGGACTAGGTGCAGCAGAGCGGGGCTTGTCGATCATGAGCCGGCGGGGCGCGCCCGCGGGCGCGTTGGGAGGAGGCGGCGGATTATAGGAAGCGCCGCCTCGGCATCCTTGTATACCCGCGCACGCATCAAACCGTGTGCCAAACGACCGCTTCACATGTGTTTTTCAGTAGCTTGCAAGTTGGTTGAATCGTGTATGTTTAGCAACGTGGCGTTACCAGCTCGCGCCGAATTTCCGTTCGGCGTCAACGGCTTTGCTGCTAGCATTCAAGTAACTTATTAATAGTCCGATACGTAACTCGCGTGTCGGGAACAAAGGGCATGGGAATACTTGACGCACTTTTGGGTCGCAAGCACCCCCCCCTGATTGGCCTGGATATCAGTTCATCCAGCGTCAAGCTGGTGGAGCTGAGCCAGACCAAGAGCGGTGAATTCGTGCTCGAGCGTTTTGCCAGCGAGCCCTTCGAGAAGGGCTGGATTGCTGACGGCCAGATCGAGAAGTTCGACGAGGTAGCCGACGCGGTCCGCCGTGTCGTTGCGCGCAGCGGCAGCAGGACCCGCGACGCCGCCCTGGCCATGCCGCAGTCGGCCGTCATCACCAAGAAGATCATGTTGCCCGCCGGCTTGCGCGAGGAAGAACTCGAATTGCAGGTCGAGGCCGAGGCCAACCAGTACATCCCGTTCTCGCTGGACGAGGTCAGCCTGGACTTCTGCGTCATCGGCCCCAGCCCTACGTCGGTGGGCGATGTCGAGGTGTTGATCGCTGCCTCGCGCAAGGATCGCGTGCAGGACCGCCAGGGCCTGGCCGAGGCCGCCGGCCTGCGGCCCGTGGTGCTGGACATCGAGTCGCACGCCTCGCGCATGGCCATGGGCCGCCTCATTGCCGCCTTGCCCAACGAAGGCAAAGACGCGCTCGTGGCGCTGTTCGAGATCGGCGCCGACACCACCAGCCTCAAGGTGCTGCGCGACGACGAGCTGCTCTACGACCGGGACCAGTCTTTTGGCGGATCCCAGCTGACACAGCTCATCTCAAGGCAGTACGGTTTCTCCTTCGAAGAGGCCGAGCAGAAGAAGCTCGCCAACGAACTGCCCGAGGATTACGAGAGCAGCGTGCTCAACCCCTTCGTCGACAGCCTGTCTCAGGAAATCGGTCGGGCGCTGCAGTATTTCTTCACCAGCACGCCGCATCACAAGGTGCACTACGTGATGCTGGCCGGCGGCACGGCCACTCTGCCCGGTCTGAAGGAGCGAGTGACGGACCTGACGGGCTTCGCCTGCATGGTGGTCAATCCCTTCGAGAACATGGCCATGGGCTCGGCCGTGCGCGAGCCCAAGCTGCGTCGTGAGGCGCCGTCCTATCTGACCGCCTGCGGCCTCGCGATGCGGAGGTTCTTCCAGTGATCCTGATCAACCTGCTGCCGTATCGCGAAGAGCGGCGCAAGCGGCGCAAGGCTGCCTTCTTCGCCGGCCTGGGCTTTGCTGGCCTGGTCGGCGGCGGCCTGGTGGTGGCGGCCTACTTGATGCTGCAGTTCCTGACTGCGGAGCAGCAGTCGCACAACCAGTACATCCAGAGCGAGATTGCGCGGCTGGAGGCCCAGATCAAGGACATCGCCGATCTGAAGGCCGAAATCGAGTCGCTGAAGGCACGCCAGCGTGCCGTCGAGGACCTGCAGACCGATCGCAACACGCCGGTGCAACTGCTCAATGATCTGGCCCGGCTCGCGCCCGAAGGCATCTATCTGACGGCCATCAAGCAGGACGCCAAGCTCGTCACCATCAGCGGCATTGCCCAGACGAACGAGCGCGTGTCCGAATTCCTGCGCAACGTGTCGCGCAGCTCGGAATGGCTGGAGAAGCCCGATCTCATCGAAGTCAAGCTGGCCAATGTCACGACCAACACGCGTGACCAGCGGCGCCTGCTGGACTTCTCGATGAAGGTCTCGATCAAGACCCCGCCGCGCGAGGCTGCGCCGGGTGCCGCAGCGCCGAAGAAGAGCTGATCGCCCATGGCCACCTCCACATCCAAGTTCGACCTGAACGCCTGGTTCGCCGATGTCGCGAGCCAATTCCAGGGCCTCAATCCCAAGGAGCCCGGCCAGTGGCCGCTGCTGCCCAAGCTCGCAGCCTCGCTGGTCGTGATGCTGGCCGTTGCCATCGCCGGCTATGTCTTCGTGCTGTCCGACGTACAGGCGGGCCTGGAGGCAGAACGAGACCGCGAACCGCAGCTGCGCCAGGACTATCACAACAAGCTGGGCCAGGCCGTCAACCTGCCCGAGTTGCGCAAGCAGAAGAGCCAGGTCGAGGAATACGTGACCCAGCTTGAAAAGCAGTTGCCCGGCAAGGCGGAAATCGATTCCCTGCTGTCCGATATCAGCAGCGCGGGCGTCGGGCGCGGCCTGCAGTTTGAGCTGTTCCGGCCCGGCCAGGTGCTGATCAAGGACTATTACGCCGAGCTGCCGATCGCGGTCAAGGTGTCGGGCCGCTATCACGACATCGGCGCCTTTGCGGCCGACGTGTCGAATCTGTCGCGCATCGTCACCTTGCACAACCTCGTGGTCGTGGCGCCCAGCGGCCCGCGCGACGCGAACGGCCCCCTCAGCATGGAAGCCACGGCACGCACCTATCGCTACCTGGACGCCACTGAAGTCGCCGAGCAGAAGAAGGCCGCGACCAAGACGGCGGGAGGCAAGAAATGAAGCGCCTGCTGATGCCCCTCGCCGTGCTGCTGCCGCTGGCTGGTTGCGGCGGCGACATGGATGAGCTGCGCCAATGGATGGAGCAGGAGCGCAAGGAAGCCAAGACCACCGTCACGCCGCTGCTGCCGCCCAAGAAATTCCTGCCCCAGCCGTATGAGTCAGCGGCCGGCGTGGATCCCTACAGCCCGCAGAAACTCAGCGTCGCGATCAAGCAGGAAGCCGCCCAGCCGAATTCCCTGCTGACGGCCGAGATCAGCCGTCGCAAGGAGCCGCTGGAGGCCTATCCGCTGGACGGCATGGCCATGGTGGGCAGCCTGACGCGCGACAACCGTCGTTATGCGCTGTTGCGCGTCGACAACCTGTTGTATCAAGTCAAGGCCGGGGACTACCTCGGCCAGAACTTCGGCCGCATCACCAAGATCAGCGAGACCGAGATCACGTTGCGAGAAGTCGTCCAGGACGCTGCGGGCGAGTGGATCGAGCGCACCAGTACCCTCCAGCTACAGGAGAAGGGACGATGAACAAGACACCGCAGGAGAATAAGTCGATGGGCCGTGGCTGGTTGGTGGGATTCGCACTCACGTTGCTGGTCGCGCCGGCAGCTTGGGCACAGACGCAGATACGCTCGATCAATACCAGCCAGCAGGCGGGTGTGGAGGTCGTGCGGATTGAACTGAGCGAGCCCTTGCCGGCCCTGCCGACCGGCTTCACGATCCAGGCGCCGCCGCGCATCGCCATCGATCTACCGGGCGTCACGAACGGCGTCGGTCGCAACCAGATCGACATCAACCAGGGAAATCTGCGCTCGGCCAATGTGGCGCAGGCGGGGGAACGCTCCCGCATCGTGCTGAACCTGCGCCATGCTTCGGGCTACACCGCCAAGCTGGAGGGCAGCGCCCTGGTCATCGTGCTCGACCCGACGCCTGCGCAGCCCTTGCCCCAGGCCCAGGCTCCCGGCGAACCGGTCCATTTCGCACAGAGCCTGAACGCCGCGCCCCAGTCGCTGCGCGACATCGACTTCCGTCGCGGTGCGGACGATGCGGGCCGCGTCATCGTCAACCTGCCCAGCAACCAGGTCGGCGTCGACATCCAGCAGCAGGGCCATGGCCTGGTGGTCGAGTTCCTGCGTTCCAGCCTGCCGGAGAACCTGCGTCGCAAGATCGACGTGACCGATTTCGGCACCCCCGTGCAAACCATCACCACGAGCCAGATCGGTGATCGGGTGCGCATGCT
>NZ_JBFUMO010000531.1:0-4053 GCF_054049355.1 Roseateles sp. P5_E11
CCAGCAGGGATCGCAAGCGTAAATTCTCTGGTCGAAAAATTCAGTTTATACAATGAATTATCATTGCTGGCACTTCCGAACATATAGGCATTGGTGCCATCTCCAGCGAACCCTGGGCTATGACGCTCTGTGGGCGCCAATCCGGTATAGCCCCAGTGACGCTCCATCAGCCTGATGTATTGCCCAGTACTCAGGGAGTATGCCCAAGCACCGCTTCCGAAGTCCGCGTATACGGAATAGGCCGCGCCGGCGCCGATCCCGATATCGCGGTCCAACGTCAGCGTCTTGAGCGCCGCATCATAGGACAGGACCACGGCAGTCGGGCTACCGCCGTTTTGCACGAGCCAATCCTTGTAGAAGTCATTCGTCGTGGCTGGCAGCGTCGGATCTACCAACTTCGTGCCCGTCGTACCGGCACCAGCAGACCGCGTAAAACCCTGCTGGCTGGCACATCTGTAGCCACTGCCACCATTCCAAAGCCAGAAATAGTTATTTATGGGATCAAATACCACACCGCTTTCGTCYGAGCCATTGGGTTTATTGAACGAAGTATTGCCCGCGCAGCTGTTATTGGGATCGAGCAGCGTCCATGACTTGGCAAGAGGATCAAAAGCCCAAACATCGTTGAGATAGGCTCCGCCGCCGGCCCCTCCCCAAAAAACCGCCTGATTGAGCGAGTCCACCCACGTCATGGCGCTCCACTCGCGCCATGGGGGCGCATTGGTCGTGGAAATCTGACGCCATGTAGCAATAAATTCCGCAGCGCGCGCGTCGTTCGCCGCAAGTCCCAAGGAACAGATGCAAGCGCCGAGCAAGACCGCGACTAGCCGGTTGAGAAGGACGCGCATAGGAACCGAAATCGAGATGTGTAAAGAATCCATCAATACCTCAACGTGAAGCGGAGGTCCACGGAGCCCTCTTCCCTTGCGAGCGCGCATAGCGGACTCGCCTCGTCATCAAATGACCACTTTTACATCACACATGGACACTGGCGTCGACATTCCGCAACCCAAACCCTCGGCTCGGGGGTGCAGCAGGCACGTGTTGCGCATCGCCGTCGGCACACTCGCCGCCTGACCTTGGCCTGCACACCGTCATCAGAGAAGACCAGGCCCAGCCGCAGTTGCGGTCGTCTTGACCTCCAGCAACCGCAGCACGGCGGGGGCGACTATTGCGGCGCCAGTCATGCTGAGGTGGTTGTCGTCGAAGTACAGGCTGGCATCCCCCTCCAACACCTTACAACGCGGGCCGCCGCACAGCAGCTGGTCCAGCCCGACACGTTCGGCTTGCCCATCAGCGGTCAGCCGCTGCACCAGGGCCAGCKACGCGGCCTGCCGGATGCGGTAGTCGGCTGCCATCTGGCCCTGCGCGGCCAGCTCGTCTCCGCGTCGCCAGCGCATGGCGAGAGCCGCCGGCACCGGGTAGTGGTAGGTGGGCACCGGGTCCAGCAGCAACACCTGCTTGCCGGCAGCGTGCAGGCGCTGGATGCTTTGCACCAGGCCCGCCTCGAAGGCCGTCGCGCCGGGGCCGTCCAGATAGAACTGGTAGCGCGCCACCAGCAGCACGCTGTCGACACTGGTGTCAGCCACCAGCCTTTCCAGCAGCGCGCTGTTGACGGCCGCACAGCGTGGCCGGCCGGGGGGCTCGAAGCCCAACGCCGGCGGGCAGGTCGAGCCCGTCAGCTGAGCCACACGCCGGTCCGTCGCCTGGTCGCCCAACGCACGGGCGATCTCGACGCCATGGCTGTCACCCCAGACCGCCAGCGTCTTCGTGGCGGAGGCCGGCCCGAACAGGCAGCGGGCGTCGTAGTCCAACCAGCGGTTGCCGCTGGAGTGGCAGCGCTTGCGGTCGAGGCTGAAGTCGCTCGCGCCGGCACGCAGCACCGCATCGCGGCCCGGCTGGGCGGCACGCTGGTCGGACACGGCCGTCAGCGCCCAGGCCGCGGCCAGGCTGGCCACGATGGTGGACGCCCCCGCCACGAGCATGACCGGCTGCGCCACCTTGGAGCGCCGCACCGGTGCCTCCACCCAGCGCAGCGAGGCCCAGGCCAGCGCGACGGACAAGGCCACGGCCAGCGCGGCCTGCACCGGCGAGGGCTGGTCCAGCACCAGATGCCGCGTCAGCACCAGTACCGGCCAGTGCCAGAGGTAGAGCGAAAACGAATGCGCGCCGATCCAGCGCAGCGGCGCGGTCGACAGCCAGCGCGTCGCGACCGCCCGTTGCGTGGCACCGACCCAGATCAACGCCGCCGTCGCGAGGCAGGGCCACAGCGCCATCGGCCCCGGGAAAGCGTGATCGGCCCGCATCAGCAACAGCGAGGCGACGAGGGCCGCGAGCGCCGTCCAGCCCAGCCCCGAGTCCACCCAGGCCGGGCGCGCGGGCGGTGAATCACTGCGGCTGGACCACCAGGCCAGGCCCGAGCCGATCATCAGCTCGAAGGTGCGCGCTGGTGCCGCGTAGAAGGCCAGCTCGGCGTCATAAGGCATCAACCGCAGGCACCAGGCCAGCGACACGAGGCCCACGCCCAGCAGCATGATGCCGATATGCCGGCGCGCGAAGCGCCACAACAGGGCCAGCAGCGGCGGAAAGACGATGTAGTACTGCTCCTCGACGGCCAGCGACCAGGTGTGCAGCAGGGGCTTGAGCTCGGCGGCTCCTTCGAAATACCCGGTCGTCCGGTACAGCTCGATGTTGGAGACGAACAGCCCCGTGGCCCCCAGCAGTCGCGCAAACTCGCGCAGCGCCTGCGGCTCCAGCAGCAGCAGGCAGGCCGGCGCGACCAAGGCCAGCATCGCGAACAGCGCCGGGAAGATGCGCCGGATGCGCGCCGCATAGAAGGAGGCGATGCTGTAGCTGCCAGCGGCCAGGCGCTGCAGCAGCAGCGTCGTGATCAGATAGCCCGAGATCACGAAGAAGATGTCCACCCCGACAAAGCCGCCGGGCATGGCCGCGGGCCAGGCGTGGAAGACCACGACGGGCACGATGGCCAGGGCCCGAAGTCCCTCGATGTCGGGCCGGAATTTCATCCGCGAATGGTCAGGCCAGTGCCGCGGCCAAAGCCCCGACGACCTGGTCTTGCTGCTCCTCGGTGAGGTCGGCGCTCATGGGCAGGCTCATGACGCGAGCCGCCGCGGCGATGCTGTGCGGGCAGRCGTCCGGCTGGCCGTACTTGGCATAAGCCGGCTGGTGATGCAGCGGGCGCGGGTAATGCACGGCGGTCGGCACGCCGGCGGCCTTGAGCTTGGCCTGCACGGCTTCGCGGTCGTCCACGAAGACGGTGTATTGCGCCCAGACGCAATCGCGGTCGGGCCGGACTTCCAGCAATTGCAGGCTCGGGATCGCCGCCTGCAGCTTGGCGCGGTAGGCCTCGCCGAGTTCGAGCCGGCGGCGGACCTCCCACTCGAAACGATCCAGCTTGCCCAGCACGACCGCGCATTGCAGCGTGTCCATGCGGCCACCCACGCCGACGCGGGTGTGCAGATAGCGCTGGCTCTGGCCATGGATGCGGATCTCGCGGCAGGCCTGGGCCAGCGCGTCGTCGTTGGTGAAGATGGCGCCGCCGTCGCCATAGCAGCCCAGCGGCTTGCTCGGGAAGAAGCTGGTGCAGCCGAAGGTGGAGGTGTTGCAGCTCTTGCTGCCCTTGTACGACGCGCCGAAACTCTGCGCGGCGTCCTCGATGACGGCCAGGCCATGCTTGCCGGCAATGGCGTTGATCTCGTCCATGTCGGCCACCTGGCCGTACAGGCTGACCGGCATGATGGCCTTGGTCTTGGCGGTGATGGCGGCTTCAATGAGCTTGGCGTCGATATTGGCAGTGCCAGGCTCGATGTCGACAAAGACGGGCACGCCGCCCGCCAGCACGATCATCTCGGCCGTGGCCGCGAAGGTGAAGGGGCTGGTGATGACTTCATCGCCGGGCTGCAGGTCCAGGGCCATCAGGCAGATCAGCAGCGCCTCGGTGCCGCTGGCGACGCTAATGCAGTGCTTGGCGCCGGTGTAGGTGACGAGGGCCTGCTCCATCTCCTTGACCTCGGGGCCCAGGATGTACTGGCC
>NZ_JBFUMO010000532.1:0-4043 GCF_054049355.1 Roseateles sp. P5_E11
CTTCGTCGCCGTCAGCGGTGTGCCCAGCAAAGAGATCTATTCCATCACGGGGGACGGGGCGGGCGACCTCTGGCTTTCAGGCAACGATGGCCTTGCACGGCTGCACAAGGGCCGATTCGCCGAGAACATCCCGTGGGCCGCGCTCGGTCGCCGGCAACAGGCCAAGGTCGTYGTCGCCGACCGAGGTGGCTTGTGGCTGTCCTTCTGGCAGGACGGTGGGGTGTTGTATTTCAAGGACGGCAAGGTCYAGGCCGCCTACACGCCCGCCGAAGGGCTGGGCGCGGGCCACGTCGCCGGTCTCCGGCTCGATGCCGAAGGAGCGGTCTGGGCTGCCACCGAAGAGGGGGGCCTCAGYCGGATCAAGGATGGCCGCGTCGCCACGCTCACGGTCGGCAACGGCCTGCCCTGCAACACGGTGCACTGGTCGACGCTGGACGACGATGGGTCGCTGTGGATGTATGCGTCCTGCGGACTCGTGCGGGTTCTGCATGATGACCTGGCTGCCTGGATCGCCGACCCGAGCCGCCGGGTCGCCACGAAGGTCTGGGGGGCCGCGGATGGCGTGCCGCTGCTGGCGCTCACGCCGGCCTACTTCAACCCTCCCGTGGCGAAAGGGCCGGACGGCAAGCTCTGGTTCGTGTCGGGCGCAGACGTCCAGGTGATCGCCCCCGACCACCTGCCATACAACCCGCTGCCTCCGCCGGTTCACATCGAAGCTCTGCTCGCCGACCACAAGCCCTATGCGGTCGAGAACGGCCTTCGCCTGCCGCCGCTGGTCCGCGACATGACGATCGAGTTCGCCGCGCTGAGCCTGGTCGACCCGAAGAGCACGCGCTTTCGCTACAGGCTGGAGGGGCACGACAACGATTGGCAGGAGGCCATCGACAGGCGCCAGGCCACCTATACCAATCTGCCGCCCGGCAACTATCGCTTCCGCGTGAAGGCGTCCAACAACAGCGGCGTGTGGAACGAGGAAGGCGCGCAGCTCGAGTTCGCCATTCCGCCGGCCTTCTACCAAACCACCTGGTTCCGCCTGGCCGGCGCCGTCCTGCTCATCGGCCTGGCATGGAGCGCTTTCCAACTCCGGCTGCACATGCRCATCCGGCGGCTGCATCGGCAGTTGGAGGCGACGCTGGAGGCGCGTATTGCCGAACGCACGCGCATCGCTCGCGACCTGCACGACACCCTGTTGCAGCGTTTTCACGGGCTGCTGCTGCAGTTCCAGGCCGCGCTCAACCTGCTGCCTGATCGCCCGCGCGAGTCGAGGCAGATCCTTGCGGGCGCCATCGACCATGCAGCCGAGGCGATCACGGAGGGCCGCGACACCGTGCAGGGCTTGCGGACCTCGGCGCTGGAGACCAACAACCTGGCGGACGCCTTGCGGGCGCTCGCCGAGGATCTGGCGAACGAGAGCGGTCACGCGGCATCGGCGCATGTCGAAGTGCAGGGAACGCCCCAAGCTCTGCATCCGCTGGTGCGCGACGAGACCTTCCGCATCGCCGGCGAGGCGCTGCGCAACGCCTTCCACCACGCTGATGCAAAGCAGATCCAGGTCGAGATTGGCTACGACGAGCGGCAGCTGTGCGTACGGGTTCGCGACGACGGCAAGGGGATCGACCCGGAAGTGCTGCACGCGGGCGAAAAACAAGGGCACTTCGGGTTGAGCGGCATGCGGGAGCGCGCCGAGCTCGTCGGTGGCAAGCTGACGGTTCGCAGCGGCCCGGGGACCGGAACGGAAGTGGTATTCAGTGCGCCCAGCTCGCAGGCGTACAGTCGGCCGGTACCGGCTCGATCGTGGTTCCTCCACAAGAAGTTCGCACCCAGCGAGGTCGGCGAATGACCGAAGATCTGACCCGCATCCAGGTTCTCTGCGTCGACGATCACCCGATCGTGCGGCAGGGCATCGCGATGCTGCTTTCCGTGGAGCCGGACATGGCCCTCGTGGCGGAAGCAGCGAACGGACGCGAAGCGATTCAGCAATTCCGCGCGCACCGCCCCGACGTCACGCTGATGGACTTGCAGATGCCCGGCATGAGCGGGCTTGACGCGATCGGCGCGATCCGGGCCGAGTTTCCCGAAGCCCGGATCATCGTGCTCACCACCTATGCCGGCGACGCTCAGGCGCAGCGCGCCTTGCAAGCCGGCGCGCGCGGCTACCTTCTGAAGAACGCCTTGCACAAGGAGCTGCTCGACGCCATCCGCGCCGTGCACGCCGGCCGCCACGCGCTTCCGTCGGAAGGGTCATTTGAACTGGCCGAGCAGATCATCGACGACAACCTCACGCCGGCGGAGATCAGCGTCCTGCGATTCATCGCTCAGGGGAACGCCTACACCGAGATCGCCAGGGTGCTCGCGCTCAGCGAGGAGGCGGTCGAAAGCCAGGTGCGAAGCACCCTGTCGAAGCTGGATGCCCGGGATCGCGCGCATGCCGCGACGATCGAACTCGAGCGCGGGATGCTCCAGACCGAGCGCGCCGCCCGGCACGCAGCCGAAGCGGCCAACCGCGCGAAGAGCGAGTTCCTCGCCGGCATGAGCCACGAGCTGCGCACACCGCTGAATGCCGTCCTCGGCTACGCGCAACTGCTGACCATGGAGGGCGGCCTGAGCGCGCGCCAGGCGCGCGGCCTGGACACCATCCACCAGAGCGGGCAACACCTGCTGGCGCTGATCAACGACATCCTCGACCTGGCGCGCATCGAGGCCGGTCGCACGGACCTGAACCCGGAGCCGGTGCACCTGACCGGCCTGCTGCAGACGGTCGTGAACCTCATGCGGGTGAAGGCAGACGAGAAGCGTCTGGCCTTCGTGTTCGAGGCCGGTGAGGGCTTGCCCGAGGCCGTGCTGGCCGACGAGCGCCGGTTGCGCCAGGTGCTGCTGAACCTGCTGGGCAACGCGATCAAGTTCACCGACCACGGGACGGTCGCGCTGCGCGCCCGTGCCGAGCCGACTGGCCCCGGGCAGGTGTTGCTGCGGCTGGATATCGAGGACACCGGTGTCGGCATGCGCCCCGATGACATGGAACGCATCTTCAAGCCCTTTGAGCAGGTGGGCGACGTGCAGCACCGCAGTGCTGGCACGGGGCTGGGGCTCGCGATCACCCGCGCGTTGGTGAACGACATGGGCGGACAGGTGCAGGTGAGCAGCGAGTACGGGCGCGGCTCCCGGTTTCGCGTGGAGCTGCCGTTGCCAATAGCGCAGCCGGCGGAGGCCGCGCCTCGCAGGATGCCCGGCGTGGCGCGCTACACGGGGCCGCCGCGACGCGTGCTGGTGGTCGACGACGTGGCGGCGAACCGCACGCTGATGTGCGATTTCCTCACCAACGCCGGCTTCGAAGTGGCGCAGGCCAGCGATGGCAGCGAACTGCTGGCAGCGGCGAGGAGCTTCCGGCCGGACCTGATCTTGATGGACAGCGTGATGCCGTCTGTCGGCGGCGTGGAAGCCACGCGCCGACTGCGGCGGGAGGCCGATCTGGCCACCGTGCCCGTGATCGCGGTCTCGGCCTCGGCCACCGCCGAGCACCGTGCCGCCTGCCTGCAGGCCGGCGTCAACGTGTTCCTGACCAAGCCTGTGTCCCTGGAAGCGCTGCGGGCCCATATCGGAGAGCAGCTCGGCCTGCAATGGCCGCCCACGGCAGGCGCTGACTGATTGAGCGGCGGCATGGTCCGGGCGGGCGCGTTGCGCGCCCTGCCCTCACCCGGCAATCCTCGAGGTTTGAACGACTGAAGCGATTGGATTAGCCTGCATGGCTCACGCTCGCTCGCAAGGAGACCTTTCCATGAAGCTCTACTTCGCCCCTGGTGCCTGTTCGCTGTGCCCACACATCGTGGTGCTGGAGGCGGGCCTGGCCGCTGAAACCGTGCAGGTCAATTTGAAGGCCCACCAACTGCTCGATGGCAGTGACTACTACGCCATCAACCCGCGCGGCTACGTGCCGCTGCTGGAGCTGGACGACGGCCAGCGCATCACTGAGAACGCAGCCATCGTGCAGTACCTGGCCGAACGCGCGCCCGACCGAGGCCTGCTGCCACCGGCCGGCACCCTGG
>NZ_JBFUMO010000533.1:0-4028 GCF_054049355.1 Roseateles sp. P5_E11
CATTCCTCCAGCACGGCGGCGGCCGTGTCCAGGCCGAAGTCCTCAAAGGCAGGGACTTGTTTCGTTAGGGTCTCCAGACCGGCGAGGTGCTGGATGTTGAAGAGCATGTCCTTGATGGGGGCGCGGTAACTCATTGGTTACTCCTGAAAGAGGCAAAAAGGGCGCCGCGACAGACGAAGTCGGGGCGCCCGGAGTGCGGTGGCGCGTGGATTTACAGCGCGGCGACGAGTTCCGGCACGGCCGTGAACAGGTCAGCTTCCAGGCCGTAGTCGGCCACCGAGAAGATCGGTGCTTCCGGGTCCTTGTTGATCGCGACGATGRCCTTGGAGTYCTKCATGCCGGCCMGRTGCTGGATGGCGCCCGAGATGCCGCAAGCCACGTAGAGCTGGGGGGCGACGATCTTTCCGGTCTGGCCCACCTGCCAGTCGTTGGGCGCGTAGCCCGCGTCAACGGCGGCGCGCGAAGCGCCGAGGGCCGCGCCGAGCTTGTCAGCCAGCGGGGTCAGCACTTCCATGAACTTGTCGTTCGAGCCCAGCGCGCGGCCACCTGACACGATGATCTTGGCGGCGGTCAGCTCGGGGCGGTCGCTCTTGGTCACCTCACGGCCGACAAAGCTGCTCTTGCCGCTGTCGGCGGCGGCGGCCACGGTTTCGACGGCAGCCGAACCACCGGATGCAGCGGCCGGGTCGAAGCCCGTCGTGCGAACGGTCAGCACCTTGGTCGCATCGCTGCTCTGCACGGTGGCGATGGCGTTACCGGCGTAGATCGGGCGCTCGAAGGTGTCGGCACTGATGACCTTGGTCACGTCGCTCAGCTGAGCCACGTCCAGCAGCGCGGCAACGCGGGGTGCGACGTTCTTGCCCGCAGCGGTGGCGGGGAACAGCAGGTGGCTGTAGCCAGACGCCAGCGCGATGACTTGCGCGGCGACGTTCTCGGCCAGGCCTTCGGCCAGCGCGGCAGAGTCGGCGTGCAGCACCTTGGTGACGCCGGCGATCTGGGCGGCAGCGGCGGCGGCGGCGGCGGCGTTGTGGCCGGCCACCAGCACATGCACTTCGCCGCCCGTGGCAGCGGCAGCAGTGACGGTGTTCAGCGTGGCGCCCTTGATGTGGGCGTTGTCGTGTTCTGCAATGACGAGTGCGGTCATCTCAAAGTCTCCAAATCGGGGGCGAGCGGTCAGATGACCTTGGCTTCGTTCTTCAGCTTGGCGACGAGAGCGGCCACATCGGCCACCTTCACGCCAGCGCCGCGCTTGGGCGGCTCGCTGACCTTCAGCGTCTTGATGCGCGGCGTCACGTCCACGCCCAGGTCGGCAGGCTTGACGATGTCGAGCTGCTTCTTCTTGGCCTTCATGATGTTGGGTAGCGTCACGTAACGCGGCTCGTTCAGGCGCAAGTCGGTCGTGATGACGGCCGGCAGGCTCAGGGACACGGTCTCGAGGCCGCCGTCCACTTCACGAGTGACGGACACCTTGTCGCCGGCCACTTCCACCTTGGAGGCGAACGTGCCCTGCGGCATGCCCGTCAGCGCGGCCAGCATCTGGCCGGTCTGGTTGCAATCGTCATCGATGGCCTGCTTGCCGAGGATGACCAGGCTCGGGCCTTCCTTGTCGACCAGCGCCTTCAGCAGCTTGGCGACGGCCAGTGGCTGCAGTTCGAGATCTGCAGGTGTCTCCACCAGGATGGCGCGGTCGGCACCGATGGCCATGGCAGTGCGCAGGGTCTCCTGGCATTGCGTGACACCGCAGGACACGGCGATCACCTCGGTGATGACGCCCTTCTCCTTCAGGCGCACGGCCTCTTCGACGGCGATCTCGTCGAAGGGATTCATCGACATCTTCACATTGGCAATGTCGACGCCCGTGCCGTCGCTCTTGACGCGCACCTTGACGTTGTAGTCGACGACGCGTTTGACAGGAACCAAGACCTTCATCGAAAACTCCAGCTCGAATTGACGTAAACGTTAACCAGATTCTACGGGCGCTCTTCGGGAGAGCTGCGCTTAAAAAAGCACGATCGTTCGATTCTAGCCAGACGCCGGACGGCGCTGGGGGAACTCTTTTTGGGGAGGCCTCTCGAATCGCGAAGCTAGACTGCTCGCGCCCATGCAGATCGATCCCTCCCCGAGCCGAGAAATCGGCATCTTCGACTCCGGTGTCGGCGGCTTCACGGTATTGCACGAACTGCGCCAGCTGCTGCCCGGTGTGCGCCTGCGCTACCTCGCCGATACGGCCTATGCCCCTTACGGTGCTCGCACGCCCGAAGACATCCAACAGCGCAGCTTGGTCATCGCCGAACATCTGATCGCCAGCGGCGCCGAGCTCATCGTCGTTGCCTGCAACACGGCCACGGCGCACGCCATCGAGGCGCTGCGCGCGCGTTGGCCCACCCTTCCCTTCGTGGGCACCGAGCCAGGCATCAAACCCGCGGTTGCGGCGACGCGCAATGGCCGGATCGGCCTGCTGGCCACGCCGGCCACGGCAACAAGCGCTCGGCTGCTTGCGCTGGTCGAGCGGCACGCCGGTGCGCACGAAGTCGTCGTGCAGGGCTGCCCCGGCGTCGTCGACCGCATCGAAGCTGGTGACCTCGCCAGCGCTGAGCTACGCGCCCTCGTCGAGCACTACTGCGCGCCGCTGCGCGCTGCCGGCGTGGACACGGCGCTGCTGGGGTGCACGCACTATCCGCTGATCGAGCCGCTGTGGCAGGCGGCGCTCGGTACATCCGTCAAATTGCTACGCATCGAGACCGCCGTCGCGCGACGTGCGGCCGATCTCTGGGGAGCCAGCACGGGAGAGCCGTCCCTCGCCGTCGAAACGAGTGGGAACCCCGCGGCGCTGCGCGCGTGGCTCGCGCAGGTGCTGGGCTGGAAAGACATAGCCGTGCAGGCGTGGCAGCCGGAAAGCAAAAACGGCCAGCACGCGCTGACCGTTTGAAGGCTTGGTGCCCGGGACGGGACTCGAACCCGTACTTCCGTTTCCAGAAGGCGGATTTTAAGTCCGCTGCGTCTATTACAAGTAGTTGATTTTATTAGAGAATTCTATGAGACCGCGCAAACTGTGAAAGGATTTGTGCAAGTTCTCAGCGCCAAGAATCGCTCCTGCGACCTTGTGACGCGGACGAACCATGATCGATGGAACACCGACTTCTTCATGAAGGCAGGACGTGCGCCCGCGCATGGAGCACGCTGCGCGTCCTAGCCGCCAACCGGGATTGAGGAGTCTGCAGGCGTTCGCAGGTACCTGTACCTACATCTGAAGTTCGGCCCTGGAATCAAGTCTAAGGGAACCCCATCCCCCTCGACCACACCCTCTACCTCTGCCCCGATCTTTGGGAACACATCCTCGACGCAAATTTCTAGCATCGGAAGGGCAATACTCTTGCCAAAAAGCTTTACCTGTCCGCCATTTTGATGGAAAACCAATTGGTGAGCGACTTCCGGATTTAGCAGGATTATTTTTATATTTTCGCCTCCCGAATCTGCCGTCATAACGGTGCTCGGGGTCGACGTCAGATCGCTTGCGACGAAGATCTTTTCTCCCCGCATAATTCGAGCCACGTCGCAAACAACATTCCATTCCTCACGGTCAATCTTTTGGCCTATCTCAACATCAACTGGCAAATCAAGAAAACCAGCAATTGTTGCGACACTCCTGATATAACGTATTGTTTCCGCACTAGCCAAAATTGACTCATGATCTAAGCCATCTTCTGAAATACCGCGCATTAGCAATTCGCCTTTGAACTCGACCGCAAAATTGACTTGCCATCCTGCTAGCGCACATTCAAACAGCTTCTCCAGCTTGCTTAAGTAAGGCACTCTCCGTACATCTGTCCCGTTCCAAGCCTCGAAGATTGTGATGAACGATACATGCGCCGTGGTCCCTTGCCCAAACGGTGCCCTTAGCTCCATCTCAAATAGGCCATCAAAGGTCTTGCCTCCGACCGAAAAGCTCTTCTCACCACCAAACATATGACCTTGGATATCGTCCAGAGTGACAACCTCGTTGTCCTCAGGATTGATCAGGGTCATCT
>NZ_JBFUMO010000534.1:0-4018 GCF_054049355.1 Roseateles sp. P5_E11
GCCATGACGAAACTGCGGCGCGCGTGGGCCGCCGTGCTGTGCCTGGCCGCCGCGGCGGCGGTGACGGCGCAGCCGCTCGCGCTCGGCGTCGTCCTGGTGCCCGGTGGTTTCGAGGCTGGCCGCCAGCCCGACGGCAACAGCCTGCTGCTGCAGGGCGATCAGGGCTGGCTGCTGATCGACAGCGGCCGCCACCGCGCTCATGCCGAAGCGGCGCTCGCGGCGGCGGGCGGGCAGGTGAGGGCGGTGCTGAACACGCATTGGCACCTCGACCACCTCGGCGGCAACGCCTGGTTGCGTTCGCAAAGGCCTGGGCTTGAAGCCTGGGCGTCGCCCGCGGTAGCGAAGGCGCTGGCGGCCGATGGCTGGCTGGACCGCTACCGCCGCCAGCTGATGGAGGCCATTCCCACGGCACCRCCCGATCAGGCGGCCGTCATGCGCGTTGACCTCGAACTGCTGAACCAGGCTGCGGCCCTGCGCCCCGATCGTGAGATTGGGACAGCCTCGGCCCGGACCATCGCCGGCCGCCGCCTGCAGATCGGCATCGAAACCGCCGTCAGCGGTGGCGACTTGTGGGTGTTGGACGCGGCCACCGGCACACTGGCCGCTGGCGACCTTGTCACGCTGCCGGTGCCCTTCATGGACACCGCCTGCCCACCCGCCTGGCGCGAGGCGCTGGCACGCCTCTCCGCCCAGCCTTTCCAGCGCCTGGTACCTGGCCATGGTCCGGTCATGAGCCGCGCCGATTTCGAGCGCTGGCGTGGCGGCTTCGAGGCCCTGCTGGACTGCGCCGACCAGGGCCTGCATCCCGGAGCCTGCGCCGCCGTCTGGCGTTCACGCGTCGACACGTGGCTGGACGACGCCGGCCGCGCTCGCGTCAATGGCATGCTTGGCTACTATTTCAAGACGCTGCTGCAAGCACCGACCGAACAACGTGAGCGATTTTGTCGACGACCCTGACATCGGCCCGGTGCTGCCGGCCGGCGAGCCGCTTTGGGCTCACAGCTTCGACACGGCACTGGGCCGCTGCGGCGTTGTCTGGAGCGAGCGGGGCATCGTCGCCTCGCTATTGCCTGAAGCCAGCCCGGCGCGACTGAAGCGCCGACATCCCACCGCCGAACTGACGACGGAGCTGCCCGCCCACATCGCCCATGCCGTCGATGGCATTCGCGCGCTGCTGGCCGGCGAGGTGCGAGACCTGAGCGAAATCACCTTGGACGAGCGCGGCATCCCCGAGTTCCGCCGCCAGGTGCATGCGCTGACCCGCGCCATCCCGCCCGGGCAGACCCGCACCTACGGCGAGATCGCCACGGCCCTCGGCCAGCCCGGTGCGGCGCGCGCGGTCGGCCGCGCCGAGGGCGACAACCCGTTTCCACCCATCGTGCCGTGCCACCGCGTGATGGGTGCGGGCGGTGAGCCCACGGGCTTCTCGGCGCCGGGCGGCGTCGAGACCAAGCGGCGCATGCTGCTCATCGAGGCCCGCGCCGTGGGTCAGCTCGCGGGCGATCAGCAGAAGTTGTTCTGACCGCGACAATCGCGCATGTCCTTTTCTTCCCTGGGCCTGTCGCCCGCCCTGCTGCGCGCCGTGCGCGAACAGGGCTATCACGCGCCGACCGCCGTGCAGTCGGCTGCGTTGCCTCCCATTCTGGCCGGCGCCGACGTGCTCGCGCTGGCGCAGACCGGCTCCGGCAAGACCGCTGCCTTTGTGCTGCCGCTGCTGCAACGCCTGGTCGCCGCGCCGCCTCGCCCAGGCCCGCGTGCGTTGGTGCTGGCGCCGACGCGTGAGCTGGCCGCCCAGACGGCCGAGCTGATGCGCAACGTCGCCGCGCTGCTGATGCGCCGGCCCAAGGTGGCGCTGGCCTTTGGCGGCGTGTCCATCAACCCTCAGCTGATGGCGCTGCGCGGCGGCTGCGACGTGATGGTGGCCACGCCGGGCCGCCTGCTGGACTTGATCGACCACAACGGCCTGACGCTGGCCGGCGTGGAATGCCTGGTGCTGGACGAAGCCGACCGGCTGCTCAACGCCGGCTTTGCCGACGAGTTGCAGCGCGTGCTGGCGCTGGTGCCCGCACKGCGGCAACTGCTCAAGGAAGAGGCCTGGGATCGCGCGCTGGTCTTCGTCGCCAGCCGCTACACGGCCGAGCTGGTGTCGGACAAGCTTTTCGCCCATGGCTTCAAGGCCGGCGCCTTGCATGGCGAGCTGAGCCAGGGTGCACGCAGCGACGTGCTGGCGGCGCTGAAGAACGGCAGCGTCAAGGTGCTTGTCGCGACCGACGTGGCCGCGCGCGGCTTGCACGTCGATGCGCTGGACGCCGTCGTCAACTACGAGCTGCCGCGCTCGGCCGCCGACTACACCCACCGCATCGGTCGCACCGGCCGCGCCGGCGCCACCGGGGTGGCAGTCAGCTTCATCTGCGCAGACAGCGCCGAGAACGCCGAGAGCCATTTCCGCCTCATCGAGAAGCGCCAGGGCCAGCGCGTGCCACGCGAGCGGCTGGAGGGCTTCGAGCCCGAGGCAGTCGCCACCGAAGCCCAGGCCATCGGCGGCATCAAGAGCACGACGCGCAAGAGCAAGAAGGACAAGCTGCGCGAGGCCGCGGCGCGTGGGGAATGAGCGATGGGCATTGAGATCGAACGCAAATTCCTCATAGCCGGCGACGGCTGGCGCCAGGCCGTGACGAAGCAGACCCACTTCAGCCAAGGCTATCTGAGCCGTGACCCGGCCCGCACGGTGCGCGTGCGCGTCGCCGGCGACACCGCCTTCCTGACCATCAAGGGCACGACCCAGGGCGCGACGCGGGCCGAGTTCGAGTACGAGGTGCCCATCGCCGATGCCCTGGAGCTGCTCGCCATGTGTGACGGTCCGGTGGTCGAGAAGATCCGCCACCTGTGCCCGCATGAAGGCATGACCTGGGAAGTCGACGAATTCCTCGGCGCCAATGCCGGCTTGCTGGTCGCCGAGATCGAGCTTGCCGACGAGGGCCAGGTCTTTGCCCGGCCCGGCTGGCTGGGTGCCGAAGTGACCGGCGATGGCCGTTACGTCAATGCCAACCTGGCGGTGAACCCGTTCACGCGCTGGCCGGCCGGCCGGGCCGCGGACTCGTAACACGGCGAGTTCGACACCCATGGCCTGCGCCGGGCCATGACGCAGGTCAAAGCGGACGCTCATCCTCGTCTGGCGCCTCGCCTCTCGCCTGCCTACACTGCAAGAGTTCGGCGATACATCTGGAGACAACGTGAAACACGCTCCAACGCTCCGCCCGAGGCTCCCGCAGACAGTAGTCGCGCTAGCCACTCTAGCGATGGTCGTCGCCGCACACGCGCAGGACACGCCCTTGAGCGCTGGACCTGCCGCCAGCGCCCCCTCGTCCGCAGCGACAGCCCCGTCGACGCCCCCGGCGGCCAACCGCCTGAGCCTGGACCGGATGGTGGTCACCGGCACGGGTGTGGCCCGCCGCAAGTTCGACACGTCTTACGCCGTTTCGAGCCTGTCGTCTTCGGACATCGACAAGCTTGGACCGCTGAACACGGCGGATCTCCTCGGTCAGGTGCCGGGTGTGCAGGCCGAAGCCACCGGCGGCGAGGCCCAGAACATTTATCGCGTGCGCGGCATTCCGAACGAGTCGAACTTCTTCACGTTCCAGGAAGACGGCATGCTCATCTACGGGGAGAACGACGGGTACTTCTTCAAGGGCGACGTCATGCTGCGCCCGGACCTGATGACCCAGAACGTCGAAGTCGTCCGTGGCGGGCCAGCGCCGATATTTGCGGACAACGCGGCCGCCATCCTCAACCTGATCACGCGCCAGGGCGGTGAAGTGGCGGAGCACGGCGCCCGGCTCACGCTGGGCGACACCGGCCTGTATCGCTTCGACGGCTTCGCCTCCGGCAAGCTGGCCGACCGGACGTACTACGCCGTCGGCGGCTTCTACCGCAAGCACAGGGGCTACCGTGACAACGGCTTTCCCAGCGACACCGGCGGCCAGTTGCGGCTGAACATCCGGCACAGGCTGGACAACGG
>NZ_JBFUMO010000535.1:0-3974 GCF_054049355.1 Roseateles sp. P5_E11
GCCATGTGCAGGATGCCAAGAACCTGCCCTATACCGAGCTGCCGGCCTTCCCGCAGCCCAAGGTCGAGGGCCATGTCAACGAGATCGTCGTCGGCAATATCGGCAAGCAGCGCGTCATCTTCCTGCGCGGCCGCGCCCACACCTATGAGAGCGGCGACTGCACCGGCATGGCGGGCGCGTTGCGCACCCTCAAGCGCTGGGGCGTGAAGCTGCTGGTGCAGACCAATGCCTCCGGCTCGCTGCGCGGCCACATGCCGCCCGGCAGCCTGATGCTGATTGCCGATCACATCAACGCACCGCAGCGCAGCCCGCTGGTGGGCGAGCAGGGCAGCCATCGCTTTGTCGACATGGTCAATGCCTACGACGCCGACCTGCGCAAGCACGCGCTCGCCTTGGCCAAGCGCGAGAACCTGATGCTGGGCGAGGGCACGTACTGCTGGGCCCTGGGCCCACAGTTCGAGACGGCCGCCGAGATCCGCATGTTTGCGGCCTGGGGTGCTGACGCAGTGGGCATGAGCACCGTGCCTGAGACCATCCTGGCCCGCCACGCCGGCCTCAAGGTGATGGGCATCGCGCTGATGACCAACATGGCGGCTGGCCTGTCCGCTGAGGCGCTGACGCATGATCTGACGCTGAAGCAGGCGCAGCTCTCTGGCGAACGCGCCGCGAGCTTTCTGGCGGCCCTCATTGCGAGCTTTGCCGAGCTGACGCTATGACGGCCGATCTGAAGGCCGCGGCCCGTACGGCGCTGGCCTGCCTGGATCTGACCAGCCTGAACGACGCCGACACGGCTGCCGACATCGATGCGCTGTGCCGCCGTGCGCAGTCGCCGCATGGCCCCGTGGCTGCTGTCTGCGTCTGGCCGCGTTTCGTTGCCCAAGCGCGTGCCGCCTTGCCGGCATCCATCAAGGTCGCGGCGGTTGCAAACTTTCCCGATGGCGCTTTGGACCAGGCTCGCGCGCTGGCTGATGTCACGGAGATTGCGCAGGCGGGCGGAGATGAGGTCGACGTCGTGCTGCCCTGGCGCGCGCTGATTGCAGGTGACAGCACCGAGGTGAGCGAGTTTCTTTCCGAGGTCCGCTTCGCCAGCCGGCCGCTGACGCTCAAGGTCATCATCGAATCCGGCGAACTGGCCACGCCCGAGCGCATCGCCCAGGCCACGCGCCTGGCGCTGGCGGCCGGTGCCGACTTCGTCAAGACGAGCACCGGCAAGACCCCAGTCGGCGCCACGCCGGCCGCGGCGGCCGTGATGCTGAAGGAGATCGCCGCGAGCGGCCTGTCCGCCGCCGGCTTCAAGGCCTCGGGCGGCGTGCGCTCGGTGGCCGACGCCGCGGGCTATATCGCCCAGGCCGAAGCCGCCCTGGGCGCTGCCGCTCTCAACCCGCAACGCCTGCGCTTTGGCGCCAGCGGTCTGCTCACCGACATCGAAGCCGTGCTCTCCGGCGCTCAATCCGCCGCTGTCACCGCGGCTTACTGAGGGGCTCGGTAACGCTACGGGAATCGGATGCGTTGCCACTCAAAAGCCCGCGAGCAAGGCGCGAAGTCGACGCTGGGGTCATCCCCAGCGAGGCTTCGCAACGCCGCGSGCGGGCTTTTGAGTSACAACCCTTCGGGAGAGGGTCTGCGCGGGCGCATGGCGTTGTTGCGCGCCTTGCCTGGGCATGAGCCCAGGCGGCGTCGCACGCCTAGCCCTGCACCCGCGCAGACCCTCTCGCATCGATTCCCGTAGCATTACCGAGCCCCTATGCTTGCTCAAGAAATCATCCGCGCCAAGCGCGACGGCCAGGCGCTCAACGAAGCGCAGATCAACCACTTCGTCCGCGGCCTCGTCGACAACTCCTGGAGCGAAGGCCAGGTGGCCGCCCTCGGCATGGCCGTGTTCCTCAAGGGCATGGGCCGCGACGAAGCCGTGCTGCTGACCCGCGCGATGATGAACTCCGGCCGCGTCATGCGCTGGCCCGACATGCCCGGCCCCGTGCTGGACAAGCACAGCAGCGGCGGCGTCGGCGACAAGGTCAGCCTGATGCTGGCGCCCATGGTGGCGGCCTGCGGTGRCTATGTGCCGATGATTGCCGGCCGGGGCCTGGGCCACACCGGCGGCACGGTCGACAAGCTGGAGGCCATTCCCGGCTACACGACGACGCCCGACCCGGCCAGGTTCGACCAGATCGTGCGCTCGCTGGGTTGCGCCATCATCGGCCAGACCGCCGACCTGGCCCCGGCCGACAAACGCTTCTACGCGACGCGTGACGTGACGGCCACCGTCGAGAGCGTGCCGCTCATCACTGCCAGCATCCTGTCCAAGAAGCTGGCTGCCGGCCTCGAAGGCCTGGCCATGGACATCAAGTGCGGCAACGGCGCCTTCGCGTCCACGCCCGAGTTCGCCAAGGAACTGGCCGAGAGCATCGTCGCGGTCGCCGGCGGCGCGGGCCTGAAGACGCGCGCGCTGATCACCGACATGAACCAGATCCTGGGCAGCGACGTCGGCAATTCGCTCGAAGTGATCGAAACCATCCGCTACCTCAAGGGCGATGCCCGCGAGCCGCGCCTGCACGAAGTGACGCTGGCGCTGTGCGCCGAGATGCTGGTGCTGGGCGGCCTGGCTGCCAACACCGCTGGCGCTGGCGTCAAGCTGCAGGCTGCGCTGGACTCCGGCGCCGCTGCCGAGAAGTTCGCCAAGATGGTGGTTGCCCTGGGCGGCCCGGYGGACCTGATGGAGCGGCCCGAGGCTTATCTGACCGCCGCGCCCGTCGTGAAGCCCGTCGCCGCGCCGCGTGCGGGCGTCATCACGACGATGTCGACGCGTGACCTGGGCGTCGCCATCGTCGAGCTCGGCGGTGGCCGCCGCAAGGCCGGCGATGCCATCGACATGCGCGTCGGTTTCTCCGAAGTGAAGCCGCTGGGCACGCGCGTCGCCGCCGGCGAACCGCTCGCACTGATCCACGCGGCTGACGACGCTGCGGCCGACCGCGCCATCGCGTCCTATCTGGCCGCGTGCACGCTGGGCGACGCCGACATCGCCGCCACGCCCATGGTGATGGCTGAGGTGGGCTGATGGAAGAGAAGGACCCGCCGCGTCGCGCCATCAAGAGTTTCGTCACGCGCGCCGGCCGCATGGGCACGGGTCAGATCAAGGCCCTGGCCGAACTGGGCCCGAAGTTCGTCCTGCCCTACAAGCCCGAGCGCCTGGACGCTGAAGCCATCTTCGGCCGCAAAGCCCCGCTGGTGCTGGAGATCGGCTTCGGCATGGGCGGCGCGACGGCCGACATTGCGGGCACGCTGCCCGACCATGACTTCATCGGCTGCGAGGTGCATGAGCCGGGTGTCGGCGCTCTGCTCAAGCTCATCGATGAGAAGCAGCTCACCAACATCCGCATCGTCCAGCACGATGCCGTGGAGGTGCTGYGCGACATGATCGGCCCCGACTTGCTGGCCGGCGTGCACATCTTCTTCCCCGACCCCTGGCACAAGAAGCGTCACAACAAGCGGCGGCTGATCCAGCCGGAGTTCGTTGCCAAGTTGATCCAGCACATCGCGCCAAGCGGCTATCTGCACTGCGCGACCGACTGGSAGCCCTATGCCGAGCAGATGCTTGCAGTGCTGACGGCCGAGCCCCATCTCCTGAACGTCGCGGCCGGCTATGCTGACAAGCCCGCCTACCGTCCCCTGACCAAGTTCGAGAACCGCGGCATCAAGCTCGGGCATGGCGTGTGGGATCTGGTGTTCAGGAAGCGTTGATGACATCACCACTGCAAGGCAAGCACGTCCTGCTCGCCATGACCGGCGGCATCGCCGGCTACAAGATCGCCGAGCTGACGCGCCTGTTCGTGAAGGGCGGCGCGACGGTGCAGGTCATGATGACCGAGGCCGCCGAGCAGTTCATCACCGCGGTGACCATGCAGGCCCTGTCCGGCCGGCCGGTCTACACCAGCCAGTGGGATGCGCGTCCCGACAACAACATGGCCCATATCAAC
>NZ_JBFUMO010000536.1:0-3972 GCF_054049355.1 Roseateles sp. P5_E11
GTAGTGGCAGGCGCCCTGCGTAGCCGGTCAACTCCAGGTAGCCGGCGCCGAGTGGCCGTTTTTCGCGGTCGAACAACTGGGCGGCGCCCTCCCAATAGACGAGGCCACTGCTGTTTCGCGCGTCGATCTCCTGGGCGTCGAAATACGTGCTCAGCAGCATCTCGCCAGCGGGGCTCTTCAGCCGCCATTCGACCGGGTAGCGCGCGCCCGTGGCGGGGCTGGTCCAGTGCCGCAGCGGCGTCATCTCGACCTCCTGGGGCGTGAAGCTGCGGTCGGGCTGCCCGGGGCTGCGCAGGCTGCCGCCGGCCCAGTCCCGGCTGCCGTCCTTGCGGCGCAGCTGGAAGAGCGTCAGCGCGCGTCCATCATCGAGGTTGATGCCCAGCCAGTCCCAACCCTGCGCCTGGCCCAGCAGGCTGTCGCTCCATTCATGGTCCAGCCAGGCGCGGCCGGTGAGGCGCTGGCGTTGGCCGTCCAGGGTCAGCATGGCCTCGGTGGCGAGTTGGGGGCGCGAGTAGTAGCGGCTGAACTGCGCGGGATCGGGCCCCTTGCGGGACAGGCCGGCCTCGCCCTGCAGCAGTGGCGCGTCGGGCGTGGACAGGTTCAGCGCCAGCGCGAAGCCCGGGCCGTTGAAGGCGGCGCGATAGCCGTCGCCGCTGCGCTTGAGCGTCCAGTCGCGCAGCTTGACGTCGCTGTCACCCTCCATGGCCTGCACCGCGCCGGGCAGGCCGCGCAGCAACCGTTGGCTGTGGCGTTGCTTCTTCGCACCCAGGTCGGACAAGGCGACATGGCCAAGCAGCAACTGCCTGGCCGCGAGTCCGCTGGGATGGTCGGCCGCTGCCGGGCCGGGCAGGCGGAAAAAGGTCAGCTGGTAGCCGAAGCGTGGCGGTGCGCTCTCGCTGTCGCCGAGCAGGCCCGTCAGATACCACCACTCGATGCCCTGGGCCGGGTGGGCGCCGAAGTCGTGCGGGAAGTTGAGGGCGGCGCGCGCGGGCAGTGGCAGGGCGGCGAGCAACAGGGCGCGGCGCTTCATGCGTCCTCCCTCACGGCGCGCACGGCGTCAGCGCCGAGGGCGCGCCGGCCGGCCAGCAGCGAAGCGCCGACCGCCRCCGCGAAGGCCAGGCCGACCAGGGCCGCCAGGCGCGCAACCGGCAAATGCATCTCCATGCTCCAGTGAAAGCTTTGCGGGTTGACGACGTAGACCAGCACCACGCTCAGGCCCAGGCCCAGCGCCAGCCCGGCCAGCGCGCCCGCGCCGCCCGACAGGCTGGCTTCGATGAGCAGCAGTCGCTGCAGCTGGCGCCTGGATAGCCCGAGATGGCGCAGCAGGCCGAACTCGCGTTTGCGCGCCAGCGCCTGGGCCGACTGGCTGGCGATGACGCCGAACAGCCCCACGGCCAGGGCCACGGCCTGCAGCCACACGGTGATGGCAAAGCTGCGGTCGAAGATCTTCAGCGACAGCGAACGCAGCTCGCCCGCCGCGGCCATTTCGACGTTGTCGCCGCCGAGCTGGCGAACCGCGGTGCGCGCCGATTCCAGCGACCGGCCCGGTGCCAGCCAGAGTGCCAATTCGGCGGTGCTGGTGTCGCCACTGGCGCTGCGGTAGTCGTCCAGCGCCATCCACAGCGCCGTGTTCTGGCGCGAATAGTCGCGCCAGACACCGCGCACCTGCAGCTTCAGCGCGCGGTCGCCGTCGACCAGCTCGCCCTGGAAGACATGGCCCGGCTTCAGCCCGTCGCGGTCCCGCGCGGCTTCGTTGACCCAGACGGCCAGGGTGCCCGCCGCGGCTGGGCCCGTCCAGCTTTCAACGAGGGGCAGGCCGCCGGCCTGGATGTCGCGCGCAGTCAGGGCCACGGTTTCACCGCTGGACGCCAGCCGCAGCCGGGCCGTGAGCTGGGGCGAGGTGCGGGCGACTTCGGGCAGGCGCGACAACGCCGTCAGCAGGGGTGGCGGCAGCGGTGTGGGAATGCCGTTGGCGCCCCGCAGCGCACTGCGCACGTAGAGGTCGGCCGGCAGGGCCTGGTCCAGCCAGCGCATCAGGGATTCACGGAAGCTGCCGATCATGACCGTCATGGCCACGGCCAGGGCCAGGGCAACCAGGACGCCGGCCAGCGACCGGCGCGCTTCGGTCGCCTGGTCGCGGCTGCGTTCGCGGGCCAGCATCAGCAGTGCGTTGCTGGGCAACCGTGCCAATGCTGCCGTCAGCCCGCGCACCAGCGCCGGCACCAGCGCCAGGCCACCCATCAACAGGCAGAGCATCGACAGATAGGCGGCGATGGGTGTGTCGTTCCAGACCGGCGGCAACCAGGCCAACACGGCGCCGAGCGCCAGCAGGCCTAGGCCGACCCAGGCCGGCAGCGTGCGCCCGGCCGGCAGGCCCAGGCCCTTGAGCACCAGCGCCGGCGCGATGCGGCGCACCGTCAACGCCGGCGCCAGCGCAGCGGCCAGCGCGGCGGCCAGGCCCAGCAGCGCGTAGACGGCGGCGGGCCACAGCAGCGGCTGGCTGAACAGCAGCTCGGCGGACGAGTCGCGCGCGCCATGCAGGCCGAGGTCACTGCCCATCAGCTTCAGCGCACCGGCCGCCAGGCCCACGCCGAGCGCCAGTCCCAGCGCCGTGCCGGCAAGGCCGATCACCAGCCCCTCCGCCAGGATGAGCCGCCAGCGCATGCGCGCTGACACGCCCAGCACGCCGACGAGCGCCCACTGCGGCAGGCGCTGAGCGGTGGCGAGCGACAGCACCGCGTAGACGAGGAAGCTGCCAGTGAACAGCGCCATCAACGCCAGCAGGCCGAGGTTGACGCGGTAGGCGCGCGTCAGGTCCGACAGCCGCGCGCCTTCGTCCTCCGGCGGCGCGGCCTTCCAGCGCGCGGGCAGCGTGGCGGCCCAGGCGGTGGCGTCGGTGCCGGGGGCGAGTTGCACGTCGACGCGGTCCAGCCCGCCCAGGCGGCCGAACAAGGCCTGGGCGTCGGCAATGTCCAGCACGCCCAGCGGTGCGCTGCCTGCGGCGATGCGCCCGCCGAGCGTGAGCTCGATGTCGCGCGGCTCGGTGCTGCCGGGCAGCGCGACGCGCAGCTTCAGCGTCGTGGCATCGGGTGGCAGCAGCGCGCGGGCCGCGGCGTTCAGGTGCACGGTGTTGGCGCCCAGCAGCTGGGTCCAGCCTCCGTCGACCTGGGGCGTCAGCTCGGGTGCGATGGGGTGGCCGGAAGCGGCGGAGGCGAGTAGGGCGAGTGGGTCCAGCCCGATGAGGCGAATGGACAGGCCGCGGCCTTCGGGGCCGGTCTGGCCGGGCCACAGCGCCTGGGCTTCGATGACCGGGCTGGCGGTGGCGACTTCGGGGCGGTTGAGCAGCTCGGCGAAGTCGGCGTCGGTCAGCGGGCCGGAGCGGGCGCGCACGATCAGGTCGGGCTGGCCGTTGACGCTGCGGGCGGCGCGGGCGAACTCGGTCAGCGCGGCGCCGTTGAGCAGGTGCACGCCGAAGGCGAGGGCGACGCCGAGCATGACGGCGACGATGGCGAGCAGCACGCGCCCGGGGTGGTCGCGCCAGGTGGGCCAGGTGAGGTGGCGCCAGAGGGTCAGCATGGGCAGGCCGCCTTGGGCGCTTTTCGTTGCGCTTGCTTGCTGGCGAGGCCCATGCCGGGAGTTCGCCCCGGCGGGCGACCTTCTTTTTGAGCGACCAAAAAGAAGGCAAAAAGTCGCCCCCGAACCGCCCGGCCCTTAGCTTCGCAGCGGGCTGCCCTGCGGTACTCAAGCCTTGAGGCCTCGCGCAGAACTCGCTTCGCTACGCTGCGCTCAAACAACTGCGCGAAGTCAGAACTTGAAGCGCGCTGCGCGCGCGGCCTCAAGGCTTTCCGTTCCTCGGCGGGCTCAGAGGGGGGGTGATGAACAGCCGGCGCCAGCCGGCTTGTGGGCCTGGCTGTTGGCTGTTCCGGGGCCTCCCCTTCTAAACCGCCGAGAAGCGCAGAAGCCCAGGGCGCG
>NZ_JBFUMO010000537.1:0-3968 GCF_054049355.1 Roseateles sp. P5_E11
TCGTAGCTGTATTCGGTGAGGGCGCCTTCAGCGTCGAGTTGGGCGATGAGCTGGCCCTTGTCGTCATAGATCCACTGCGTGAACTCATCGTCGGCCAGCGGATTGAGGCCCTGGAGGTTCTCGTTCCGCATGTAGTTGCGGGTCTGCAGTTGGCTGAGAGAGTAGGTCTGCTCGGTGGCGCTGAGGGGCGCGGAGCGGCGCAGCTGGCTGCGCTTGTTGCCTGCACCGTCATAAGTCCAGACGGTCAGGACGTTTTCGCCGTTGATCTGCGCGGCCAGCTGGCCCGAGACGTCGTAGAGGTTGCGGGTGACGCGGTCGTTGACGGCATCCAACGCAGGGCGGGTGAGCAACGGGGCGGTGCTTTGGGTGGTGCCGTTGGCAGTGCTCAGGCGCACCACGTTCTGGGCCGTGGCGTAGCGGGTCTCCTTGACGAGGTTGGAGGCACCGTCGTATTGGTTCTCGACGAGGTAGCCGTCGGCGTCGAGCCGGCCTTGCAGGCGGCCGGCGGTGTCGTAGTAGTAGGTGGTGATGCGATCGTTGACGGTGTCGGCCGCGGGGCGCGCGCCGGCGATGGTGCTGGAGGCGCCGAGCCCCTGCAAGGTGGTGCTGTCCAGCAGCTTGGAGTAGGCGATGCTCTGGATGAGGCGGCCGGCGCCGTCGTAGAAGTACTCGGTAAGCTGGCCGTTGGGCGCGATGTCGGCGCTCTTGCGGCCGCTCACGTCGTAGAGGCTGTAGCTGGCGACGCCGGTGGCATCCTGCACGCGCCACAGGCGGCCCAGGGCGTCGTAGCTGTAGAGGGTCTGGCCCAGGCTCTTGGGGTTGGCATCCGTGTGGCCGGCACCGAGCACGTCGCTGCTGACGAGGTTGCCTTGGGTGTCGAAGAGCTGGACGGTGGTCTGGCCGTTGTCGAGTTGGACGCTGGTCTTGCGGTTCTGGTCGTCGTAGCTGTAGAGGGTCTGGACGCCGTTGGTGTCCGTCGTCTTCGTGACGCGGCCGAGGCCGTCGTATTCGTAGCTCAGCTTGACGCCGGAGCCGTCCTGGCGGCTGAGCAACTGGCCGAAGGCGTTGTAGGTGGTCTGGGCGATGCTGGCCTCGCCGCTGCTGCCGGTGGCGTAGCGGGTCTCCTGCGTCACCTGGCCGCGCAGGTCGTAGGCGTAGTCGGTGACTTGGCGGGCGGCGCTGGCGGGTTGGCTTGTCGCCCAGCCGGACAGCGCGCTGAGCGTGAAGGAGGTGGAGGTGTAGTAGGCCGCGGTGTAGGTCGTGCGGCGCTGGAGCTGGTCTTTGGCGTCGTAGGTGTAGCTGGTGGCCTGCCCGCCGGGGCCCACCACATAGGCCAGCTGGCGTTTGGCGATGTTGCTGCCGTAGATGTAGCGGGTGGTGCTCCCGCCGGTAGGGGCAGGCCCGCCCGGACCATCGGTGTCAGCCACGCTGTAGACGGTCTCGCTCAGCAGCAGCTTGCTGGTGGCGTCGTAGCTGCGCTCGGTGACGTTGCCGGCCGCGTCAGTGCGGCGCGTCCAGGCGCCGTTGCCCCCGCCCGTGCCGTCGTAGGCGTAGGTGGTGGTTTCGCCTTTGGCATTGGTGCTGGTGAGCAGGTCACCGCTGGCGCTGTTGTAGGTGTAGCTTTGCTTGAAGCTGGCCCCGCCCAGGGCCGCCCCCGCCATTTCCAGCAACTGGCCCGCCGCGCCGTATTTGAGCGTGGTGGCCTGGCTCAGCGGGTCGGTGACGGTGGTGGTGCCGTTGGCGGCGTCGTAGCTGAAGCTGGTCAGGCGGTTCTGGTCGTCCTTGAGCGACTTGACGCGGCCATCTCCGTAGTACTCGACGGTGAACCGGCTGCCGTCAGTTTGCTGCAGGCTGCTGAGCCGGCCGTTGGCGTCGTAGTCGTAGGTGACGGTGTAGGCCTTGGCGTCAGTTGTGTCCGTCGGCGTCAGGTCGGTCGTGACGGCCTGCAACTTGCCTGTTTTGATGCCCGAGCCGGCCGGGTAGTAGGTGTAGCTGGTGACGCTGCGCGTCTTGGCTTGTCCGGCATCCAGGTAGCTGGTGGTGATGCTGCCGAGCTGGTTGCCGCTGTAGGTGAGCGTGACCTTCTCGTCCGGCGCGTTGGTGCCCACGACGCTGCCGGCCTTGTAGGTGCCCAGGGTGTCGATCAGGCCGCTGGCGTTGTAGGTCACCGCCACGAAATGACCTTCGGGCTGCGTGACCTGGGTGAGGCGGTAGGTGCCGTTGCCCAGTGCGTAGGTTTCCTTGACGCCGCTGTCGCCGTCCGTCCAGGTCCAGACGCCGCCGGCGTAGCTCAGCGTGTCGTATTGCCCGCCGCCTTCCTTGCTGACGTAGACCCCGGCGTTGCAGGTGTAGCTGCGCTCCGTGCCATCAGCCTCGACGCGCTTGGCCACGCTGCCGTCCGCGTTGAATGGGCCGCTGGTCAGCGTGACCTGGCGGTAGTAGCCGACGCGCCAGCCGTCGGCGTTGTCGCCATCCCAGCCGCCCTGGCTGTTGTAGGTGCGGAGCAGGTCGACGTCCGGGCCGACGCCCACCAGGTATTCGTCGCGGTCCTGGATGACCAGGTTGCCGTTGGCCGCGTTGACGGTGATCTGTTCGCCGGCACGCCCCGTGGCGGCCTGCCCCATCCCGCCCGCCCCGCCCAACACGTCTTTGGAGGTGTTGACCAAGCCGTTGCCACTACCCGTCACGACCGAAACCATGCTGCTTCCCTGCTCTTTGGAGTTGGATACCAGAGAGGGTTATCCAGACCGATTCGTTTCGGTTTAGCTATTGACGCAATTTGTTACATCGTCGGTGCGCGGCCGCAGGTCGCAGGCGTTCATCGCGGGCTTGGCAAAACAACCCTGGCAGCCCAGAGAACGCGGTCCTTTGCGCAGGTCATTTCGCCTTTGAACGAGATTGCGCCTTCTGCGGGCAGGCAGGCGAGCCTGCTTAAACCTCCGCCGCAAAGGCCCACTGTTTGCCGGCACACTGGCGTCCGACATATCAGGGTCCAGATGCATCGCTTCGGTTTCACCCATACCTACGCCCGCGAACTGCCCGGCGCCGCCGTGGCCTGGAAGCCTGCCGTGGTTCCAGAGCCGCGTCTGCTGTTCGCCAATGCTGAATTGGCCGAAGAGCTGGGCCTGCCGGCCGACGTGCTGAGCGGCCTGGACGCCGCAGCCCTCTTCTCCGGCAACCTGCTGCCGGACGATGCCGAGCCCGTTGCGCAGGCCTACGCGGGCCATCAGTTCGGCGGGTTCTCACCGCAACTCGGCGAMGGCCGCGCGCTGCTGCTCGGCGAGGTGGTCGAYCCATCGGGCCAGCGCCGCGACATAGCCTTCAAAGGCTCGGGCCGCACGCCCTTCTCCCGCGGCGGCGACGGCAAGGCGGCCGTCGGCCCGATGCTGCGCGAGGTGCTGATCGGCGAGGCCATGCATGCGTTGGGGATCCCCACCACGCGCGCCCTTGCCGTGGTGGCGACCGGCGAGCCGGTATACCGCGAGACGCCGTTGCCCGGCGCGGTGCTGACCCGCGTGGCCGCCAGCCATCTGCGCGTGGGCACCTTCCAGTTCTTCGCGTCGCGTGGCGACCTGGACACATTGCGCCGCCTGGCCGACTACACCATTGCCCGCCATGACCCCGCGCTCGTCGGTGCGCCCGACCGCTACCTTGGCTTGCTGCGCGCCGTTGCGGAGCGACAGGCGAAGCTGGTGGCGCAGTGGCTGAACGTGGGCTTCATCCACGGCGTGATGAACACCGACAACATGGCGCTGTCCGGCGAGACCATCGACTACGGCCCTTGCGCCTTCATGGAGGCCTATGACCCGCAAGCCGTCTTCAGCAGCATTGACCACGCCGGCCGCTACGCCTATGGCAACCAGCCCGGCATTGCCCGCTGGAACCTGGCGCGCTTTGCGGAAACCTTGCTGCCGCTGATGGCGGACGCCGACGACGAGCCGGCCATCGAGCGCGCCGTAGCCGAAGCG
>NZ_JBFUMO010000538.1:0-3966 GCF_054049355.1 Roseateles sp. P5_E11
GCACGGCTCTGCTCGGTGATCCATTCACACAGCTCGGGGGTGATGACTTGTTGGCTCATGACTTGCGGCGGAAGACGAGTCGGTCGGGAGAAGACACCTCAGGGGCCAGACGATAACCGTCCAGGTTGAAGCCTTTCAACGCCTCGGGCGTCTCCAGGCGATGCTGGATGGCATAGCGCGCCATCAGGCCACGGGCACGCTTGGCGAAGAAGCTGATGATCTTGTATTCGCCGTTCTTCCAGTCCTCGAACTGGCAGTCGACGACCCTGGGCTTGAGCGCCTTGCGGTCCGCGGCACGGAAGTATTCCTGCGACGCCAGGTTGACGATGACGGGCACCTTCTCGCCCCGCGCCAGCTTGTTCAGATGCAGGGCGAGGCGATCGCCCCAGTAGTCGTAGAGGCTGGCGCCATGGTCACCGGCCAGTCGCGTGCCCATCTCCAGGCGGTAGGGCTGCATGCGGTCCAGCGGCCGGAGGATGCCGTACAGGCCCGACAGCATGCGCACGTGCTGCTGCGCCCAGGCCAGGTCATCGGCGCGCAGCGTCCTGGCATCCAGGCCGTCGTAGACGTCGCCGTTGAAGGCCAGCACGGCCGGTTTGCTGTTGTGCTCGGTGAAGCGCGGCCGCCAGGCAGCGTAGCGGTCGACATTGAGCTGGGCCAGCGGCTCGGACAAGTCCATCAGCCCGCGCACATCGTCCACGCTCTTGGTGCGCAGGAGGTCGATGAGGGCGGCCGTGTCGTCAAGGAACTGCGGGCGGGTCAGCGCCGGCGCCAGTTCGGGCGGCGTCGGCGTGTCGTAATCGAGGGACTTGGCGGGCGAGAGCAGAAACAGCATGGGCGCGGATTTTGTCTCATGCTTTTCGGCGCTCCAGCACCTCGAAGATCGCCATGCCGGCCAGCATCGCCGCGACGAAGCCGAGCGCCTTGGCATCGCCCAGGCCCAGCACGACCAAGGCCGGGCCGGGACACAGGCCAACCAGGCCCCAGCCGATGCCGAACAACAGGCTGCCACCGACGAGGCGGCGGTCGATGCGCGTTGCCTCTGGCAACTGCACGTTGGCCCGGCGTGCCCACRCAAAGGCCGGCAGACCGACCGCGATGGCGCCCGCCATGACAAAGGCCAGCGAGGGGTCCCAAGCGCCTGCCAGGTCCAGAAAGCCCAGCACCTTGGTCGGGGATGCCATGCCAGACACGATCAGCCCCAGCCCGAACAACAGGCCCGCGAACGCGGCGATCAGCACTTTCTTCACAGCAAATGCCTCAGCACGAAGACGGTCGCGAAACCAGCCGCCATGAACGCGACTGTCGCAACCGCAGAGCGCGGCGACAGCCGCGAAAGGCCGCAGACGCCATGACCGCTGGTGCAGCCAGCGCCATATCGCGTGCCGATGCCGACCAGCAGGCCGGCTACCAGCAGCGTGCTCCAAGCGGCGTCGATGCGCGGCCGTGGCAGGCCCGCGAACAGCGCAAAGATCCACGGCGACACCAGCAGCCCGGCCAGGAAGGCCACGCGCCAGGCGCGGTTACCGGCTAACGGCCGCAGCAGTCCGCCGACGATGCCGCTGATGCCGGCAATGCGACCCGCTCCCAGCACCAGCACTGCGACGGCCAGGCCGACAAGCAGGCCACCAGCCAGGGCGGGCCACGGTGTGAAGGCAGGCCAGTCCACGGTCATGTGTTCTCCTTGGGGCAGTACTGCGTGTAGAGGGTGCGCAGCAGCGCCAGCAAGMGCGGATCGCCCACGCTGTAGAAAACATTCCGGCCCTCGCGCCGCGTGGCCACCATGCCCTCGCGGCGCAGCACGCCCAGCTGCTGCGACAGCGTCGGTTGGTGGATGTCGAGCAGGGCCTCCAGATCGGCAACGCTGATCTCGCCCTGGGACATCTGGCACAGCAACAACAGGCGCTCGGGATTGCCCAGGGCCTTCAGGGCAGCGACGGCCTCGCCTGCTGCCTGGCGCAGGGTCTGGACATCAAGGGTGGGGGGTCTCGGCATGGCAAACATTATATCAATCGATATAATCATGCCTTCTCCATCGCCGGCCATTCCCCATGACTGTCGCCATCCAGGGCTTCCACGACGCCGTCACCGGAACGGTCAGCTATGTCGTGAGCGATCCGACCACCCGCCAGGCGGCCGTCATCGACCCGGTACTGGACTACGACCTTGCCGCCGGCAGCACCAGCACGCTCAGCGCAGACATGCTGCTCGTGCATCTGCGCGAGCAAGGTCTCACCTTGCAGTGGATCCTCGAGACCCATGTCCACGCCGACCATGTCTCTGCCGCTCGGTACCTGCGCACCCGAGCAGGCGGGCTGATCGCCATCGGCGAGCACACCCGCGAAGTGCAAGCCACGCTGGGCCGCCTGCGCGGCTGGCCCTCTGAAGAAGACGGCTTCGACCGCCTGCTGCGCGACGGCGAGTCATTCCGCATCGGCAGCATCGAGGCCACCGCCCTGCTCGTGCCCGGGCACACGCCAGCCGACCTCGCCTACCGCATCGAGGACGCCGTGTTCATCGGCGACACCCTCTTCATGCCCGACGGCGGCAGCGCCCGTGCCGACTTTCCCGGCGGTGACGCCGCCGCGCTCTACCGCTCGATCCGCCGGCTTCTGACCCTGCCGCCCGAGACCCGCCTCTTCGTCTGCCACGACTACCCGGTCGGCCGCCAGGCGCGCTGGGAAACGACAGTGGCCGAGCAGCGCGCCGCCAACATTCACGCGCATGACGGCGTCAGTGAAGCCGAGTTCGTCGCGATGCGCCAGGCGCGCGATGCGACGCTGGCCGCGCCCCGGCTGATGCAGCCGGCCCTGCAGGCCAATATCCGCGCGGGTGGCTAGGCCCTCGCCCGCCCCATCAGCAGCAGCACGACACCCACGAGGACGATGCCCGCGGCCAGCCACTCGTGGCCGCTGATCTGCTCGCCGGCCAGCGTGACGCCAAGCAGCATGGCGATGACAGGGTTGACGAAGGAATAGCTCGACGCCAGGCCCGCCGAGGCCTGCGCCAGCAGCACCATGTAGGCATTGAAGGCGACCAGCGAGCCGAACACGACCAGATAGGCCCAGGCCCACAGCGCTTGCGGCTCGATATGGCCGGGCAAGGTCTCGCCGCTCACCAGGCTCAAGCCCATCAGCAGAAGGCCACCGGCCAGCATCTCGCTGGCAAAGCCCATGGGCCCGGGCGCCAGTGGCAGGCTGCGTTGCGACAACACGCTGCCCACGGCCCAGCTCGCGCAGGCCACGCTGATGGCCACCAGGCCGGCGGGCGATGCGCCAAAGCCCTGGCCCTGCGTCAGCAGTAGCACGCCCACCAGGCCGAGGGCGATGCCCGCCGATTCCAGCCGCGTCGGCTTCTCGCCCCACAGCAGGTTGAGGCCGGCAATCATCAGTGGCATCACGGCAATGAAGGCGACGACGAGGCCCGAGCCCACGGTCTGCTCGGCCGTGGCCGTGCCACCCATGCCGCCGCCCAGCATCAGCCCGCCGATGACGAGGGCATGCAGCCACTGGCGCCGGCTCGGCCATGGCGCGCCGCGCCAGCGCATCCAGCCCGCCAGCAGCACGCCGGCGACGAGAAAACGGCTGCCCATCTGGAAAAAGGGCGGCAGGCTGATCAGCGCGATCTTGATGGCCAGATAGGTCGAGCCCCAGACCAGCCAGGTGGCGGCCAGGCAGAGCAGCAGCAAAGGACTCAAACCGGGGGCGTTCTTGAGGGGCAGCGTCGTCGTGTTCATGGCCGGCATCGTAGAAATTTCGGCTCTTTCATGACATGGGTACTTGAAGGTTGCGCCAGCACTTCGCCTTAATATTCAAGAACATTCCGTCGACTTCTAGAGAATTTCATGGCCATCGAGCTCGATCAGCATGACCATCGCATCCTGGCGGAATTGCAGGCCGACGCCCGCCTGACCATGGCCGAGCTGGGCCGGCGCGTGCACCTGAGCCAGCCGGCCGTGACCGAGCG
>NZ_JBFUMO010000539.1:0-3963 GCF_054049355.1 Roseateles sp. P5_E11
GGCCAGCAGCAGCAGGCCGAAGAGCAAGGCGAGATAGTGATCACCCGACAGGCCGAACCACAGCTGGCGCTCGCCCTTGGGGTTGCCCCAGGTCAGCGCGAGGATGGCCAGCGTCTGGCCCAGCGGCTGGGCGGCTGCCAGGGCGCACAAGCCCAGGCCGAGGCGGCGCAGATGCTGGGCCGGCCGGCGCGCCAGCAACTCGCCCTGGGCGAAGCAGCCGAACAGCGACCACATCTGCCACAGCGCGAACAGGCTTGCCAGCGTGGGCAGCATGGAGGCTGCAAGGCCCCACAGCCGCGTGCCCATGTCGAGCTGTATGCGGCTGAGGTTCCAGGTGCGTGCTGCCACGTCAGCCACCCAATCGGCCTCGGCCCAGAAGATGAAGGGCAGGGTGCCGATGACCACGACGCCGAGCAGGCAGAGCAGCCGCACGACCCAGGCCAGGCGGCGGATGCGCCGTAAACCATCGGCAGAAAAGGAGTCGGGCATGGTGGCCTAGGGCAAACACGGAAAACTTACTGTAAAACAATAATTGCTTGCTGTGATGGAGTAAGTTTTACCTCCCCGAGAATGAAGGGATGAGCAAGAAGATCGCCCATGTCAGCGAAACCCCGGCAACCCAGGCGCTGAAGCGTGCCGGCGTCGCCTTCACCGAGCACGTCTACGACTACGTCGAGCACGGCGGCACGGCCGAGTCGTCCAAGCAGCTGGGCGTCGAGGAGCACGCCGTCGTGAAGACCCTGGTCATGCAGGACGAGAAGGCCGAGCCGCTGATCGTGCTGATGCACGGCGACCGCACGGTCAGCCTGAAGGAGCTGGCACGGCAGATCCCTTGCAAGAAGGTCGAGCCCTGCAAGCCCGAAGTGGCGCAGCGCCACAGCGGCTACCAGGTCGGCGGCACCTCGCCGTTCGGCGTGCGCAAGGCCATGCCGGTGTTTGTCGAGGCTTCGATCCTGGTGTTGCCGAAGATCTGCATCAACGGCGGCCGGCGCGGCTACCTCGTCGGCATCGAGCCAAAGGTCCTGACCGAGCTGCTGGATGCGCGGCCGGTGACCTGCGCGAACTGAACCGGCGCGGGCGCGCGGCTTGCCCGGCAGGCGGCCATGTGGGCCACCGTCCTCCAGACCCTGCAGTCCGAGTTCTCTGATGCGCCCGATGTGGAGCAGGTCACCCGCCTCACGACGCGGCTGCTGCTCGCGGCGCTGCTGGGTGGTGTGCTCGGTTATGAGCGCGAGCAAAAGGGCAAGGCGGCCGGCATTCGGACGCACATGCTGGTGGCCATGGGCGCTGCCTTGTTCGTGCTGGTGCCGCAGCTCGGCGGCATGGCCGTGGCCGACATGAGCCGGGTCATCCAGGGCATCGTCACCGGCATCGGCTTTCTTGGCGCCGGGGCCATCATCAAGCACCGCACCGAGGAAGACACGCAGGGCCTGACGACGGCGGCCGGCATCTGGATGACGGCAGCCATCGGCGTGGCCTGCGGCCTCGGCCGAGAGACGACGGCGCTGATCAGCGCACTGCTGGCCCTGGCGGTTCTTGCGATATTGCCGCGGCTTGTCGGCCGGGGCAGGCGCTGAGCATTCGCGGCCTCGTCCTACGGGATGCCTGGCAGGCGCTCGCGAAACTGCCCTCGATGTCGACGCGAAGCTCCGCCATGAACGGTCGCGAAACGCTGGACCTGGCGTACTCCCAGCTGGAGGCGCTGCTGCCCAGGCGCGCCGCGCGCTGCCTGGCCTGGTTGCGCAGCCCCCGGGGGGCATGGGTGCGCATCCCGGCTGGCCTGCTGTGCATCGCCGCGTCGGTGTTCTGGTTTCTGCCCATCATCGGCATCGAATGGTTGCCGCTGGGCTTGCTGTTGCTGGCGGAGGACCTGCCGTTCCTGCGCAAGCCGGTGGGGCGCTTCATCCTGTTCCTGCTGGAGCAGGGGCGGCGGCTGCAGGTCTGGTGGCGGGCCCGGCAGCATTGACACGGCCGGGCTGCACGACAATGCCGCCCCATGCAAACCGTCCTCCCTCTGCTGGCCGCCCTCGTTGGCTACCTTGTCGGCTCGCTGTCCTTTGCCGTCATCGTCAGCCGCGCCATGGGCCTGTCGGACCCGCGCTCCTATGGCTCGGGCAACCCTGGCGCCACCAACGTGCTGCGCTCGGGCAACAAGGCCGCGGCCATCCTGACGCTGGTGTTCGATGCGCTCAAGGGTTATCTCCCCGTGCTGGCCGTGCTGATCTGGGGCCCCAGGTACGGCCTTGGCGAGGGCACGGCGGCGCTGGTGGGCCTGACGGCCTTCCTTGGCCATCTGTGGCCGGTGTTCTTCAGGTTCCAGGGCGGCAAGGGTGTGGCCACGGCGGCCGGCGTCATCTTCGGGCTCAACCCCCTGCTAGGGGTTGCGACGCTGGCGACCTGGCTCATCATTGCCTGGTTCAGCCGCTATTCGTCCCTGGCCGCCATCGTGTCGGCCGCCTTCGCGCCGATGTATCAGTTGCTCATTTGGGAAGCCGGCCCGGCCGCGCTGGCCCTGATCATCATGGGCTTGCTGCTGGTGTGGCGCCACTCGGCCAACATCAAGAAATTGCTGGCCGGCACCGAGAGCAAGCTCGGGCACAAGGCAGAGAAAGCTGCGCCGGCATCGCATCCCGTCAAATCCACCAAGCACCGGAAGAAAGCATGACCGCCTCCACCCCCGTTGAACGTTTCGACATCGGCGCCCGCCTGTCGGAGATGGCCGTGTACAACGGCGTCGCCTATCTGGCCGGCCAGGTGCCCGAGGACGCCAGCGCCGACGCCACCGGCCAGACGGCCCAGGTGCTGGCCGCCATCGACAAGCTGCTGGAGCGCGCTGGCACCGACAAGAGCCGCATCCTGCGCGCCCAGATCTACCTGGCTGACCGCGCCGACTTCCCCGGCATGAACGCCGCCTGGGACGCCTGGGTGTCGGCCGGCCACACGCCGCCGCGCGCCACCGTCATCGCCGGCCTGGCGCGGCCAGAGTGGAAGGTGGAGATCGTCATCACGGCGGCGGTCTGAAGGGCTACGCCGGTGCGCCCTGTGCGCGCCGGCGCCAGAACTCCGCGTCGATCAGCTGCTCCGCCCCGGTGCGTGCGTTGATCAGCCAGAACTGACGCCCGTCGGCGCTGATGCGCGCCACCTCGCCCACCTGCCGCCCGGCGGCCACGCGCCGCCCCAGCGCATTGGCGGGAAAGCCCGGCTCGCGCGCCAGTTCCTGCAGAGGCAGGGCGTCCCGGGTGTCGCCGGCCAGGCGCAGCCGCTGCACCAGCGGCGCCAGCAGCGGGCTGGCCGCATCGGCGGGCGACACGAACAGCACCAGCTTGGCCTGCGCCCGGCTCAGCGCGACGTTGAGCAGGCGCTGTGCCTCGTCGCCGTGCAGGAAGGGCTGGGCGCCATCCGCGGGGTCGAACAGCACCACCGGCGCCTCGCTGCCCTGGGCGCGGTGCACGGTGCTGACCCGCAGCGCCTCCGGCAGGCCGCGCGCACGCAGCCGCTGGCGGATCAGCGCCCGCTGCGCACGGAACGGCGTCAGCACGATCAGCTCCTCGGCCTGCCATGAGCCGCTGGCCAGCGCACGCTCCACCAACTCGGCAATGGCTTCGGCCGATTCGCGCCGCACCGGCCCGCGCTCCGCGGCCGACCAGCCGCCATCCGTCTTCAGGTGGTGGACATGCACATGCACGTTGGCGCCGATGTCGCCCAAACTGCGTTGGCGAGCAGCCTGCCAGTGGGCCGAAGCCTCGGCGTCTGCTGCCACGCGCAGTGCGCCGTCGTAGAACAGCTGGCTGACCAGCTCGCCGATCGGCGGCGCCATGCGCGACTGTTCGTCCAGCAGCGCGACGGACGGCCCGCGCGGCATCTCCGTAAACGCCGAGCGGCCCAGCCAGCGCCGGGCCAGGCGGTCGTCGCTGCGCAGCACGGGCGACAGCTGCTGGGGGTCACCCGCAAACAGCCGGGCGC
>NZ_JBFUMO010000540.1:0-3961 GCF_054049355.1 Roseateles sp. P5_E11
CTCCAGCGTCGCCAACGGGATATTGCCGGTCGGCGCATCGAGGTGGAAGACGCCGGCCAGCATGATCTGCATGGGGCTGCCCTTGGCGCCGACGACGAGGTCGATGCTGGCGAGGTCGCGCTTCAGCCCCGCCTCGACCTGGGCACTGGCGCGCAGCACGAAGGTCACGGCGGCGAGGCCGAGCGTCAGCAGCAGCAGGTTCAGCGCTGTCGTCAACGGGCTGGACCACAGGTATCGCCACGCGAGGCGGATCACAAGACCACCTCGCTGACGTCATCCCGCTCTGCCAGCGCTTCGACGACACGCGCGTCATGGCTGGCGATGACCAGCGTGCAGCCCTCGCGCTCGGCCGCATCGAGCAGCAGGGCCAGCATGTGCAGGGTGTGCTCATCGTCCAGGTTGGCGCTGGGTTCATCGGCCAGCAGCAGGCGCGGACGGCGCATCAGTGCGCGCGCGAGCGCCACACGCTGGGCCTGGCCGACGCTGAGCTGGTGCGGCCGGCGATTCGCCAGCTCAGCAATGTCCAGCGCCTCCATCAGCTCGGCCGCGCGCTCCGGGTCGGCGCCCTGCCCTGCGGCCAGCGCCGGCAACGCCAGGTTCTCGGCCACAGTCAGCGCCTCGCTCAAATGCAGGCGCTGGGGCACGACGCCCAACGTGGCTCCACGCCAGGCGTCCAGCGCGCGCGGGCTCAGCGTCTGCAGCTCGGTTTGCGCAACGTTCAGTTCGCCCTGTTGCACGCGCAGCAGACCCGCCAGCAAGGCCAGCAGCGTCGACTTGCCCGAGCCCGAGGCGCCACGCAGCAGCAGATGCCGGCCCGCGGCGAGCGCGAAGTCGGCATAGGCGAGCTCGGCGCCGCCGGCGTAGCGATGGCGCAGGCCGCCCCAGGCCAGCATCACTTGACCAGGCGCTTGAAGCTGGCCAGGAACTTGTCCACCTTGCCGGCAACGACAAAGGCGCAATAGCCMTGCTCGGGGTTGCGGGCGTAGTAGTGCTGGTGATAGGCCTCGGCCGAGTGGTAATTGGTCTCAGGTAACAGTTCGGTGACGGCGCGGCCGGCGTGATGGTCGTTGACCTCCTTCAGCACCTCGGCCGCGAGCTGGCGCTGCGCCTCGGTATGCCAGTAGATGCCCGAGCGGTATTGCGTGCCGACGTCGGCACCCTGGCGGTTCAGCGTCGTCGGGTCGTGGATGGTGAAAAACACCTCCAGCAGTTCGCGCAGCGAGACCTCGGCGGGATCGAAGTCGATGCGCACGACCTCGGCATAGCCGGTGTTGCCGCCGCAGACGGCCTCGTAGGTCGGCTTGGGTCCCTGGCCATTGCTATAGCCGTTCTCGACGTGGTGCACGCCGCGCACGCGCTCGTAGACGGCCTCCAGGCTCCAGAAGCAGCCGCCGGCCAGGGTGATGCGTTCGAGATTCGTAGCAGACATGGAATGACCTTCAATGAGCGCCAAGGGAGAGCTCGACATGGGGGCGCCAGGTCTCATCGCAACCCTGGTCGCAGAGCTTGGGCGCGGCGAGAAAGACGCGCGCATTGGGCGCTCCGCGGGCCAGCAGCGCATCGCGCACCGCCGTGGCGCGGGCCACCGCCAGCTGGCGCAGTGTTTCGTCTTCGATGGCGTAGCTGCCCAGCAGCAGGCCGCGCATCTGCTCGGGCGGCAGATCCTTGGCCAGGCCGAGCAGGTTCTTGGGCTTGTTGGGCAGCTTGCTGGCCTGGTAGAGGCGCTTGAGCGCGGCATCGGGTGTTGCGTTTTCGGCTTTGAGTGCACTGGCCAGGCGCTGTTCACGCAAGGCCTGGCCTTCGGCGGCGATGCCGGCCCAGCCCGTCAGCGTCAGCTGCACGCCGGGCTTGTCGACCAGCAGCTTGGCTACGCGGTCGAGCTTGGTCGAGTCGGCCAGTTCGACGCCACCCGGCACGAAGGCGATCTGGGCCTCCTCGGGTGCGTCGCTGCCGCTGAACAGGGCGAAGGGCGAGGTCAGCGCCTTGCCGATGAGATTGAGCACGAGCTTCCAGACCAGGCCGCCGACGCTGAACTCCGGATCGTTCAGGGAGCCGCTGACGGGCAGGTTGACGTCGATGACGCCGTTGCCGTCCTTCAGCAGCGCCACGGCGAAGCGCACCGGCAGCGAGGTCGCGTCAGGGCTCTCGACGCGCTCGCCAAAGGTCAGCTGGTTCAGGATGATCTGGTTGCTGGCCACCAGCTGGCCGCCGGGCTCGACCTTGTAGCGCAGCTTGGTCGACAGCTTGCCGCGCTCGATGGCGTAGCCGGCGTATTTGGCGGCGTAGGGCGACAACGGCGCCAGCTCGATGTCGGTCGCGTTGGCGGCAATGTCCATGGCCAGTGGTGCGCCCGGTTTGAGCTGACCGTCGATCTCCAGCAGGCCGGTGCCGGCGACCTTGCCCTTCAGCGTCAGCGGCGCCATCGCGCTGCTGGTAGACGAGAAGGCGCCCAGCGAGCCTTGCAGCTCGGTCAGGCGGGCGCTGTAGTTGGGACGCACGAAGCGGTCGTTGAAATCGACGACGCCGCGGTTGACGCGGATGCGTTCGGCGGCGAATTCCGGCTGCGCTGCCGATGCGGCTGGCGCGGGCGCTGCAGCCGCTTCCGCCGGGCCGATGTCGCGCAGATTGAAGCGACCCTGGTCGTTGACGATCAGGCGGGCATAGGCGTCTTCGAGCAGCGCGTCCTTCACGGCCAGGCGTGGCGGCGCGCCCGGCGCCAGGGCGAGCTTGAGGCCGTCGAGCTGCAGTGCCTGCCAGCTCAGCAGGTCTTCGCCGACGACGCGCAGGCCCTCGACGACGCGGGTCTGCAGCAGCGCCAGCGGCCCGACGCGCACGTCGCCGCCTACGTTGGCCGTCCAGGCGCCGCCGGCCTGCTGGGCGGTGACTTCGGCCTTCAGCCCCAGCTCAGCGCGCTGCAGATGCAGTCCCCAGGCCGGGTCGAGGTAGGCGTTGAGAAGATGCAGCGGCAGGGCCTTGGCCTGAAGGCTGCCGCTGGCCGAGAGCGGCGCAATACCGACACGGCCGCTCCACTGCAGGCTGCCGGCGCTGGCGGCGATGGGCTGATCATTCGCGCCGAGGGCCGCGAGTTGGGTGGTGATCTGCACCTGCACGGGCGTTGTGGCGGGCCAGCTCAGAGCGCCGAGCTGCAGGCGCAGCGGCTCAAGCGTAAAGCCTACGGGCGCGACACCTGCGGGCACGGCGGCGTCCTGCCAGCGCAGTGCGCCGCGCTCGACCGTCAGGCCAGCAAGCTGCACCTTCCAGGCCGGGCCGGCAGCGGACGCGGCGCTGTCAGGCGGCAGCAGGCCGGCGATGTTCAAGCGGCCACCCTGCTCGCGGGCGAGCAGAGCGCGCGGCGCGTCCAGCGCCAGCGTGCCGAGGGTGATGGCATGCGTGGCAGGCTCGACGCTGGCCTTGTCGAGCTGGGCCGAGGCCAACGTCACCAGCCGCGGCGCGCCGGGCAGGCCAAGGCGAGCGTCGCTGATGCGCAGCTCGGCCAGGGTCAGCTGGGCACGGTCGGCAGCGCCTTCGGCCAGCGGGTTCGTGACGGTGAGGCCAGCCTTGGTGGAGAGGCCGGCGACCAGCCGTACGCCGCTGGGCAACGGCAGCCAGGCGGCCAGGCGCTCGACGGCGAGGCCATCCAGCTCAGCATCAGCCTGCAGCAGCTCGGGCGACAGCTTGGCCTGGACCGTCAGCGTGGCCCGGTCCAGGCGCAGGCTGGCGTCGAGCTGGGCAGGCGACTTCAACGGCCAGGCGGCTGCGCCGAGCTTGATCTGGATGGCCTCCAGCGCCAGGCCCTTGTTGAGAGTGAAACGACCCTCCTTGACTTCCAACCCGGCAAGGCTGAACTGCCAGGGGGCCGCAGTTGGCGATGACACGCCGCCAGACCCTGACCCTGCCGGCAGCGGGCGCAGCCAGGCATCGGGCAACTCCAGCAGGATGGCGCCGAAGCCCAGCTGGCGAC
>NZ_JBFUMO010000541.1:0-3960 GCF_054049355.1 Roseateles sp. P5_E11
ACCTTGCCGCTGTCGCGCAGCTGCGTCTCGGTCTTGCGCAGTTCCTCTTCCTTGCGAAAGCGCACCTGCGTCGAGATGTCTGGCCGCGTCACGCCCAGCGTGCCGCTCTCGCCGCAGCAGCGCTCGCTCTTCACGACGTTGTCACCCACCAGCGCCTTCACCGTTTTCATCGGCTCCTGCAGCTTCATCGGCGAATGGCAGGGGTCGTGGTACAGGTAGCTGGTCTTGGAGCCGAGCGTGATGCCCTTCTCCAGCAGGTACTCGTGGATGTCGATGATGCGGCAGCCCGGGAAGATGTCCTCGAACTTGTAGCCCTGCAGTTGATCGAAGCAGGTGCCACATGACACCACCACCGTCTTGATGTCCAAGTAGTTCAGCGTGTTGGCGACGCGGTGGAAGAGCACCCGGTTGTCGGTGATCATCTTCTCGGCCTTGTCGAACTGGCCCGAGCCGCGTTGCGGGTAGCCGCAGCACAAATAGCCGGGCGGCAGCACCGTCTGCACGCCGGCGTGCCAGAGCATGGCCTGCGTCGCCAGGCCCACCTGGCTGAACAGGCGCTCCGAGCCGCAGCCTGGGAAATAGAACACCGCCTCGGTCTCGCTCGCCATGGACGGCGGGCGAATGATGGGCACGTAGTCCTTGTCCTCGATGTCCAGCAGCGCCCGCGCCGTCTTCTTGGGCAGGCCGCCGGGCAGCTTCTTGTTGATGAAGTGGATGACCTGTTCCTTGATCGGCGCGGCGCCCAGCGTGGCCGGGGGCGCGCTGGTCTGCTTGCGCCCCGCGAGCTTGAACAGGTCGACCGCGAAGCGCTGCGCCTTGAAGCCGATGCCCACCATGGCCGTGCGCATGAACTTGATGGTCTCGGGGTTGGTCGCGTTCAGCATGAACATGGCCGCCGCATTGCCCGGCCGCCAGGTCTTCTGGCCCATCTTGCGCAGCAGGTTGCGCATGTTCATCGTCACGTCGCCGAAGTCGATCTTGACCGGGCAGGGCGACAGGCACTTGTGGCAGACCGTGCAGTGGTCGGCCACGTCCTCGAACTCCTGCCAGTGCTTGATCGACACGCCGCGGCGCGTCTGCTCCTCGTACAGGAAGGCCTCGACCAGCAGCGAGGTGGCGAGGATCTTGTTGCGCGGCGAATAGAGCAGGTTGGCGCGCGGCACATGCGTGGCGCAGACCGGCTTGCACTTGCCGCAGCGCAGGCAGTCCTTGATCGAGTTGGCGATCTCGCCGATGTCGCTCTGCTGCATGATCAGCGACTCGTGCCCCATCAGGCCGAAGGACGGCGTGTAGGCATTGCGCAGGTCGGCCGGCAGGGAAGCATCCTTCAGCAGCTTGCCCTTGTTGAAGCGGCCCTCGGGGTCGACGCGCTTCTTGTAGGCCGTGAAGTTGGCGATCTCGTCGTCGGTCAGGAACTCGATCTTCGTGATGCCAATGCCATGCTCGCCGGAGATGACGCCGTCCAGCGAGCGCGCCAGCGTCATGATGCGTGCCACGGCCGCGTGGGCCGTCTGCAGCATCTCGTAGTTGTCACTGTTGACGGGGATGTTGGTGTGCACATTGCCGTCGCCGGCATGCATGTGCAGGGCCACCCAGACGCGGCCGCGCAGCACCTCCTTGTGGATGCGCTTGAGCTCGGCAATCAGCGGCTCGAAGGCCGCGCCGTTGAAGAGGGCCTGCAGGGGCTTGAGGATCTGCGTCTTCCACGACGCGCGCAGCTCGTGCGTCTGCAAGCCCTCGAAGAATCCGCTGTCCAGGCCATCCAGCCATTGCTGCCACAGGTCGCCCACTTCGCGCAGCAAGGCCAGCGCCTGTTGCACCCGGTCTTCCAGCAACTCCGCGCTCGGGATGTCACCCGCGTCGTCGCTCTTGCCCAGCGGCAGCTTGCCCGTCAGGAACAAGGCTTGCAGCGCCGTCACCAGTGCCAGCTTGTTGCGCAAGCTGAGCTCGATGTTGATGCGCTCGATGCCCAGCGTGTACTCGCCCATGCGGTGCAGCGGGATGACGACGTCCTCGTTCACCTTGAACGCGTTGGTGTGCTTGCTGATGGCCGCCGTTCGCTTGCGGTCCAGCCAGAACTTCTTGCGCGCGTCGGCGCTCACGGCAACGAAGCCCTCGCCCGAGCGGCCATTGGCCAGGCGCACGACCTCGCTCGTCGCACGCGCCACGGCATCCGCGTCGTCGCCGACGATGTCGCCCACCAGCACCATCTTGGGCAGGCCACCGCGCTTGCTCTTGGTGGCGTAGCCCACCGCCTTCAGGTAGCGGTCGTCCAGATGCTCCAGGCCCGCCAACAGCACGCCGGTGTCGGCAATCGAGAACATGTAGTCCTTGATGTCGACGATGCTGGGCACGCAGTCTTTCGGGTTGCCGARGAACTCCAGGCAGACCGTACGGACGTGCGCCGGCATGCGGTGCACGATCCAGCGCGCGCTGGTGATGAGGCCGTCGCAGCCTTCCTTCTGGATGCCCGGCAGGCCGGCGAGGAACTTGTCCGTCACGTCCTTGCCCAGGCCCTCCTTGCGGAAGACGCGGCCGGGGATGTCCAGGCGCTCGGTCTTTTCCAGCTTGGTGCCCGACGCGTCGAAGTAACGCAGCTCGAAGCTGGCTAGTTCCACGTCATGGATCTTGCCGAGGTTGTGGTTGAGGCGGATGACCTCCAGCCACTTGGCCTCGGGCGTCACCATCTTCCAGCTGGCCAGGTTGTCCAGCGCCGTGCCCCACAGCACGGCCTTCTTGCCGCCGGCGTTCATGGCCACGTTGCCGCCGATGCAGCTGGCCTCGGCGCTGGTCGGGTCCACCGCAAAGACGAAGCCGTTCGCCTCGGCCATGTCCGCCACACGCTGCGTGACGACACCGGCCTCGCTGAAGATGGTCGGCACCTCGCGGTCCAGGCCGGGCAAACGCAGCATCTCGACGCCGCGCAGCGCTTCCAGCTTTTCGGTGTTGATGACGGCGCTGTTCCACACCAGCGGAATCGCGCCGCCCGTGTAGCCCGTGCCACCGCCTCGCGGAATCACGGTCAGCCCCAGCTCGAAGCAGGCGCCCACGAGGCCGGCCATCTCGGCCTCGGTGTCGGGCGTCAGCACGACGAAGGGGTACTCGACGCGCCAGTCGGTCGCGTCCGTCACGTGGGACACGCGCGACAGGCCGTCGAACTTGATGTTGTCCTTGGCGGTGTGCTTGGCGAGCTTCTTGGCCGAGCGCTTGCGCAGTTCAGCAACGCGCTCAAACATCAGTGCGAACTCGGCCACTGCACCACGCGCCGCCTTCAGCAGCTCACCGACCGACGCGTCGCGTTGCGCATCGGCAGCGGCGTCACGGCGCTTCTCCACCTCGCCCAGGCGATGGTGCAGGGCCTCGATCAGCTGGCCACGGCGGCGAGGGTTGTCCAGCAGGTCGTCCTGCAGATACGGGTTGCGCTGCACCACCCAGATGTCGCCCAGCACCTCGTACAACATGCGCGCGGAGCGGCCCGTGCGACGCTCTAACCGCAACTGGTCCAGCAGCTCCCAGGCCCGGGAGCCCAGCAGGCGGATGACGATCTCGCGGTCGGAGAACGACGTGTAGTTGTAGGGAATCTCGCGCAACCGGGGGGCTGCGCTCTCAGCCGCTTCAGCGGTGGGCATCAGGGGATGCGGAGCGTTCATGGCAACCGGCGTGACCGGAAAAGTAGCCTTCGCAGGCTGGTTCGGGCGGGCAGCGGCTCGGGTCGGCAGCAGGGCGGGCAAGGACTACCCGGCTTGTGGCCACGGCCCCTCGCGGCAAGGGTTGGAATCCTAACCGAGGGGGGTTGCCCCCAGGGCGCCACCGTGTTTGCCCGCCATTCGTCGCTCATCAAGCGGCGCTATGCTGGCCCGCAAAACACCGCATGGAGACACTGCAATGAAGTCGTTCGCCTATGTCATGGCGCTGGGCGCTGCCCTGGGCCTGGCCAGCCCGGCCCAGGCCCAGACCGAG
>NZ_JBFUMO010000542.1:0-3957 GCF_054049355.1 Roseateles sp. P5_E11
ATCTGATGCCGTGCCGAGAAGTCCAGCATGGTCTTCAGGACGGAGGGCGGCGGTGTGGGTGAGGCCGACAGGCTCTTCTGCCAGCTCAGCAGGCCGCCACTCTTCAATGCCATCGCGTCGGTGACGACGCCGACCAGATGCATGCGGCCCTTGGGTGCCAGCGTGACCAGCAGTGCGTCCCAGTTCAATGCGGCGCCCACGGTGATGAGCAGGAAGTCCAGGCTGCCGGCGGCGGCTTTCAGCTCGGCCTTGTCGACGCTGGACAGCGTCTTGTGCGCGCCCAGTGCGAGGGCTTCGTCGCGCTTGGAGGGCGACGACGTGAAGGCCGTGACCTCGCAGCCCCAGGCACGTGCGAACTTGACGGCCAGGTGACCCAGGCCGCCGATGCCGACGACGCCGACGCGGTCGGTCGGCTTGATGGCATGCAGTACAAAGGGCAGGAAGACCGTGCCACCGCCGCACATCAGTGGGCCCGCCGCGACCGGGTCCAGCGCATCGGGCAGGGGCACGGCCCAACTCCAGTGGGCGCGCAGCCGGTCCGCGAAGCCGCCATGGCGGCCGATCAGCGTCGGCTGGCGCTTGCCGCACAGATGCTGCTCGCCGCCAAGGCAGAAATTGCAATGCGTGCAGCTGCTGGCATGCCAGCCCACACCGACGCGCTGGCCGATCTGCCGGCCCTTGGCATGGGCGCCCAGGGCCGTGACGCGGCCAATGACCTCGTGGCCGGGCACCACGGGGTAGGCGGCCGGGAACCACTCGCTGTCGATCATGGCCAGGTCGGAGTGGCAGATGCCGCAGTGCTCGACGGTGACTTCGACGTCCTCGTCGCCCAGCGGGCCGGGGTCGTAGTCGAAGGGTTGCAGGGCGCCGCCGGGGGCGAGGGCGGCGTRGGCGCGGATGTTGGACATGCGGGTCTCCTGTTGTGTGGGGCCTACTGGAGCGGGTGAGCCTTGAAGAACTGCCAGATCGTGTCGGTTGCATCGACCTCGGTATGGGGCCAGATGTGGCCCATGCCGTCGATGCGCAGCAGCCTGACCTCTGAGTTGCCCGTGCAGCCCGCGTAGCGGATGGTCTGGAGCGCTCCGGGCTGGGCGTCCTGGACGAGTTTGGGCTGGCAACGGTTGTGGGCGGCCCATCCGGCCAGGGCCTCCGGCACGCTTTCCACCCACTCGGGGCCGCGGTCGGCATGACCTTCGTAGGAGTTGGTCGAGTCCGCCAGGCCGTGCACGGTCAGCACCGGCACGGCGCGGCCCGCGCAGGGGCCGAACCAGCGCAGCCCGCCGACCGGTGCGATGGCTGCGATGCGGTGGTTCAGGCGGCAGYCGAGCAGAGAGGACATGCGCCCGCCGCCTGAGAAGCCGGTCGAATAGACCCGCTTCGGGTCGATGCAGACCTGGGCGGCAATGTGGTCGATGACATCGGACACGTACTGCACATCGTCGGCGCGGGTGCTGGCCACCGGCACATTCCAGCGCGAGTCTTCCGCCTGCAGTGTGGCGACAGCGAAGCCCTCTCGCGCCGCCAGTGTCTCGAAGCCGCTTTCCCTGGCGCGCCCCGCGGTCTTGCCGCCCGTGCCGTGCAGGTCGAAGACCAGCGGGAGCTGGCTGCGGCCCGCGACGGCAGGCGGCACGAAGAGTCGATAAGTCCGCGTGCGGCCACCCGAGGTCAGCTCGCGCATCTCGCCGGCGACCGGCGTCAGGGCGCAGGTCTGTGCCCTGGCGGGCGGCGAGAGGGTGTACAGCGCCAGCAGGACGGCGGCGACGAAAAACAGGCGCACTTGAAGTCCTCCGAGGTCAGGCGACGTCTTGGGCGTAGACGATGAAGCCCATGTGATGCGCAACCTTGTCGTACAGCGCGCGGCCCGTGGCGTTGGTGGTGTGCGTCTGCCAGTAGACGCGCTTGATGCCCGCCTCGCGGGCCGCCGCATACACGGCCTCGATCAGGGCGCGGCCCACGCCGCGGCCACGCGCCTCAGGTGTCGTGAACAGGTCCTGCAGATAGCAGGTCAGCTCGACGCGCGTCGTGCTGCGGTGATAGAGGTAGTGCACGAGGCCGAGCAGCTGGCCGCTTTCATCTTCGGCGACCAGTGCATGAACCGGTTCGGTGGCGTCGAAGAAGCGCGCCCAGGTGGTCTCGGTGACCTCAGCGGGCAGTGCGGTCTCGCCGGCACGGCCGTAGAAGGCGTTGTAGCCGTCCCAGAGGGGCTGCCAGGCGGCGCGGTCGGTGGGCTGGAGGGGGCGGACTTGGGTCATATCGGGTGGTCAAGGTTGACCACCCGATTGTGTAGGCGTCAGGCCGAGGCGACCGGGATGCCGACGGCCTTGCCCGAGGCGATACGCTGCTTCCACTCCGCCGGGCCGGTGATGTGGGCGCTGGTGCCGGTGGCGTCGACCGCCACGGTGACGGGCATGTCCACCACGTCGAACTCGTAGATGGCTTCCATGCCGAGGTCCTCGAAGCCGACGACCTTGGCGCCCTTGATCGCTTTGCTGACCAGGTAGGCCGAACCGCCGACCGCCATCAGGTAGGCGCTCTTGTGGTTCTTGATGGACTCGATGGCGACCGGCCCGCGTTCGGCCTTGCCGACCATGGCGATCAGGCCGGTCTTGGCCAGCATCATGTCGGTGAACTTGTCCATGCGCGTGGCGGTCGTCGGGCCGGCCGGGCCCACCACCTCGTCTCGCACCGGGTCCACGGGGCCGACGTAGTAGATGGCGCGGTTGGTGAAGTCCACCGGCAGCGGCTCACCCTTGGCCAGCATGTCCTGGATGCGCTTGTGGGCGGCGTCGCGGCCGGTCAGCATCTTGCCGTTCAGCAGCAGCGTCTCGCCGGCCTTCCAGGTGGCGACGATGTCCGGCGTCAGCGTGTTCAGGTCGACGCGCCGGCTCTTGTTGTAGTCGGGCGCCCAGTTCACGTCGGGCCACAGGTCCAGGCTGGGCGGCTCGAGGTAGCTCGGGCCGCTGCCATCCAGCACGAAGTGGGCGTGGCGCGTGGCCGCGCAGTTCGGGATCATGGCGATGGGCTTGCTGGCTGCATGCGTCGGGAAGGTCTTGATCTTCACGTCCAGCACGGTCGTCAGGCCGCCCAGGCCCTGCGCGCCGATGCCCAAGGCGTTGACCTTCTCGTACAGCTCGATGCGCATCTCTTCGAGCTTGTTCTGCGGGCCGCGCTGCAGCAGCTCGTACATGTCGATGTCTTCCATCAGCGCCTGCTTGGCCAGCAAGGCGGCCTTCTCGGCCGTGCCGCCGACGCCGATGCCCAGCATGCCGGGCGGGCACCAGCCGGCGCCCATGGTCGGCACGGTCTTCAGCACCCAGTCGACGATGTCGTCGCTGGGGTTGAGCATGTAGACCTTGCTCTTGTTCTCACTGCCACCGCCCTTGGCCGCGACGATGACGTCCACGGTGTTGCCGGGCACCAGCTCCATCTGCACAACGGCGGGCGTGTTGTCCTTCGTGTTTTTGCGCGCAAATATGGGGTCATCCAGCACGCTGGCGCGCAGCTTGTTGTCCGGGTTGAGGTAACCCTGGCGCACGCCTTCATTGATGGCGTCCTCGATGCTGCCGGCAAAGCCTTCCCAGCGCACGTCCATGCCGATCTTCAGGAAGACATTGACGATGCCGGTGTCCTGGCAGATCGGGCGGCGGCCTTCCGCGCACATGCGGCTGTTGGTGAGGATCTGCGCGATGGCGTCCTTGGCGGCGGGCGAGGCCTCGCTCTCGTAGGCGCGGGCCAGGTGGGCGATGTAGTCGGCCGGGTGGTAGTAGCTGATGTACTGCAGGGCGGCAGCAACGCTGTCGATGAGGTCTTGCTGGCGGATCGTGGTCATTTGGAGGGCAGACAAGCTTGGGGGCGGGCGGAATTATCGGTGGCCGCAAAGATGAGAAGGGTTCTCATCCTGGCTATGCTGAAAGCCAACCCCGCCTTCGTGAGAACCGTCATGAGCAGCACCCGCAT
>NZ_JBFUMO010000543.1:0-3947 GCF_054049355.1 Roseateles sp. P5_E11
GCCCCGACCGCACCCTACGGCACCGAGCCCGGTGTGCCCGGCACCCACTACACCGACAGCCTGGTGCTGGGCGAGCTCAGCTACGACGAAGGCTGGCAGGGCGATGTACGCCGCTCGGCGCGGCTCAGTGTGGCGGGCTATGAATTCCGTGGCCGCTATGTCTTCGGGCCGGCGCCTCAACTCGTCAACAAGGACGAAGCTCGCGCCCAATGGACGACGCTGGAGGCGCGCATGCTGTGGCGAGGCCTGCTCAACCATCAGCTGATGTTCGGCGCCGAGCTGCGCACCTCGCCCCAGGGCCTGCAGCGCAACTACGACGTCGACCCCTATGCGCTGCGCCTGGATTCGCACGTCACCCAGGACGCCGCGGGCGTCTACGCGCAAGACCAGTGGCGGCTTTCATCGGTGCTGCAGCTGACCACCGGCCTGCGCCTGGACCATGTGAGAGGCTTCGCGCCAGCCATGTCGCCGCGCGCCGTGCTGGCGCTGCGGCCCGACGAGCGGGAGTCCTTCAAGCTGATGTGGGCGCAATCCTTTCGCACGCCCAATCTGTACGAGCGCTTCTACGACGACGGCGGGGTTTCCCAGCTGCGCAGCAACGAGCTGAAGCCCGAGCGCCTCAACTCCGTCGAAGCTGCCTGGGAGTACGTGCTGCACAGCGGCCATGCGCTCAGCGCCAACGCCTACTACACGCGCATGAACCGCTTGATCGAGCAGCAGCCCGTCGGCAGCGAGAGCGAGGCGGTGGTGCAGTACCGCAATGTCGGCAGCGTCAGGTTGCGGGGCGTGGATGTGGGCGTCGAAAAGCGCGCGACGGACGGCTGGCTCTGGCACATCAGTGCGTCCTGGATGGACGGCCGCGACGACACCGGCCAGCGCCTGAGCAATTCGCCCTCGTGGATGTTCAAGGGCGACCTCGTCTCACCGGTGTGGCAGCGCTGGCAGCTTGGCACGGAGTGGAACCTGCTCGGCCGCCGCAGCGGCCGCGTCGAGGTGCCGACCAGCGCCCTCGTCAACGCTCATCTGCGCTATCACGTCGATCCGCGCCAGAGCCTGGCCCTGCACCTGAGCAACGCGCTGGACCGCCGCATTTTCGACCCGTCGACCCCCGACACGTCGCTGAGCGCCATCCCTCAGCCCCGGCGCGCCTGGCGCCTGGACTGGCGCTTCACGCTCTGAGCCTGGCCATGCGCGGCAGTCGAGCAGCGGTGAAGGGATGGGCGGGCTGGCGTGCCGGCTGCGCGATCCTGCTCGGCCTGCTGTCGGCCCAGCCGGCCGCGGCGCAGAGCGCCAGCCCGGAAACCTTGAAAGCCGAGGTTGTCTACCGCCTGCTGATGTTCGTCACCTGGCCCGCCGACCGCGAGCTGGCGGGGCGGCCGCTGCAGCTGTGCACTGTCGGCGAGGGCCGCATGGACGGCGCGCTTCAGTCCCTGGCGGGTCGACCGATCCGGCACCTCACCGTCGACGTGCGCCATCAGGCCCGTGCTGACCAGCTCGCCGGCTGCCATCTGCTCTACCTGCCCACGCCGCAGCCGGCGCTGCGCCCGGTGTTGGCCGACCTGCCGGTGCTCGTCATATCGGATGTGGCGGTGATGCTGGAGCAGGGTGCCATGATCAACCTGCAGATTGAAGACGGCCGTATCGTCTTCGACGTGGACCTCGACGCCGCGCGCCGTGTCGGCCTGGCCATCAGCACCAAGCTGCTGCGCCTGGCCCGCTACGTTCGCCACCAGACGACATCGCCGTGAAGCCGCAATTTGCCGATGCCTTCGATCGCCTGCGCGAACTCGTGGTCGCGCTGGCCGCCTTGCTGGTCTTCGCACTGCTGCTCAGCGTGCTGCAGTACTRGCGCCTGCATGACCGCCAGCTCGAGGACCTGCGCACCCAGGCCGACATCGTCGCGCAGACGGTCTCGGCGGCGCTGGTCTTCGACAGCCGCAGCGATGCCGGCGAAAGCCTGGCTGCCCTGCAGCAGAGCCCGTCCATCGTGCATGCCCGCCTGCTGAAGGGCGACGGCGCCGTCTTCACGCAGTTCTCGCGCACCGCGGCCGAGGTCACCTGGTTGCACGAGGCCGCCGGCACGGCGAGCGTGCAGGTGCCGGTCATGGCCGACGGCCGGCGAGTCGGCATGCTGATCGTGGAGGCCAGCCGCCTGCCGATGTGGATGGACGTGGCCCAGTTCCTCGCCGCCACCATGGGCACCCTGCTGGCCACCGCCGGGTTGGCCTGGTGGCTGTCCAAGCGGCTGCGGGTGCAGATCAAGGAGGTCGAGCGCCGCACCCGCTATCTCGCGCGCTTTGACGCACTGACCGACCTGCCCAACCGTGAGCACCTGCGCGGGCTGCTGGAGCGTGTGCTGCACCACCACGGCCGCACCACCCTGCTGATCCTGGACCTCGACGATTTCAAGCGGATCAACGACCAGCATCGGCACGCCGCCGGCGACGCCGTGCTGCAGGCCATTGGCCAGCGGCTCAGGCTGCTGCGCCGGCCCGGCGACCAGATTGCCCGCCTGTCCGCCGACGAATTCGCACTGCTGCTGGTGCCGGGCCTGGAAGACGAGGCGTTGCGCAGCCATGTCGCCCAGTTGCAGGCCGAACTCACGCAGCCGGTGCTGCACGACGGCCATTGGCTGCATCTGCATGTCTCCAGTGGCGGCGTCTCATTGCCCGAGCACGCGCGTGATGCGAGCGAGGCCTTGCGCAGTGCCGATGCCGCGCTGCGGCATGCCAAGCAGATCGGCAAGGACAGCTTCCAGCTCTTCACGCCGCAGATCGGCGAGGCCCTGCGCCTGCGGCTGGCGCTGGAGCACGATATACGCGAAGGCCTGGCGCAGGGGCAGTTCTGCCTGGCCTACCAGCCGCAGTACGACGCCGCGCGCCGCATCCACGGCTTCGAGGCGCTGGCGCGCTGGCACCACCCGCAGCGGGGCTGGGTGCCGCCGGCCGAATTCATCCCGGTGGCAGAGAACTCGGGCCTGATCGTCGAGCTCAGCCTGGCGCTGCTGGCCGTGCTGCGCCGCGACCTCGACGGCCTGCGCGCCCGGGGCCTGGCCTGCCCGCCGGTGGCCGTCAACCTGTCCTGGGAGCAATGCCGCAAGCCCCAGCACCGCGAGCGCTTCCTGCAGCAGCTCAAGACGCTGCAGCTGGGGCCGGACGAGATCGAATTCGAGCTGACGGAAAGCGCCGGCTTCGAGGACATCGACAAGCCGGATTCCTTCGTCTTCACCTTGCAGGGCCTGGGCTACAACCTGGCCATCGACGACTTCGGCACGGGCTACAGCTCGCTGGCCTATCTGCGCCGCATCCGCTGCCGCAAGCTCAAGATTGATCGCCTCTTCGTGCACGGGCTGTCGGGCAATGCCGACTCCCACATGCTGGTCGAATCCATGGTGCGCGTCGCGCACGCCATGCGCATGGTCGTCGTGGCCGAAGGCGTGGAATTGCCGGCGGACGAGGCGGCCCTGATCGCAATGGGCTGCGACCTGATGCAGGGGTTTGCCTTCTGCAGGCCGGTGCCGCCGGACGAGATGCCAGGATTGCTGTCGGTCGACTGATCCGGCAGGCCGTTGCTCCCATCGGGTCGTCTGTCCGGCCGATCTGCGGTTCGTCGCCTGGCCGTTGTCGATCTCAACCGTGCTCAACAGAATTGCGCGCACCGCCACCCCTCCGACCTGCAAGGATGCGCAATTGAACAAGCTGCTACGCAACGATCAGGGCCGCCTGCGCAGCGGCTGGTGGATCCTTCTCTTCATGGCCATCTTCCTGGCCAGCCAGTGGGTGTACCGGCCGGTGTCTCACGGCTTGCAGCAGATCGGCGTCGCCAAGGCGTGGCTGTCGCCGCTGCCGGTCGTGTTTCTGCTGGGGGTGACGTGGATCTGCATGCGGCTGCGCCGGCAGCGTCTGGCGGGCGTGGGGCTGGCGCTGGATGGGTCGTGGGGGCGGCAG
>NZ_JBFUMO010000544.1:0-3943 GCF_054049355.1 Roseateles sp. P5_E11
GGCGCGGCCCTTCAGCCCGGTGACCAGCGCCGCGGCCACCATCCAGCCGGCGCTGCCACCGCCCACGACGACGATGCGATCAACTTTCTGCGTCATAGAAACCCTGCGAAGTTCTTGGGCGCCTTGAACGACCTGCGCCGACGTCAATCATTGCCATCTCTGGCCATGCGCGGCGCCGATCCACACGAGTGGGCATGCCGCCCGGACAGCCCGTCCGGGCGGCATGCAGTGACGCCGCGTCAGGGACCGCGTCAGAACTCGTAACGTGCGCTCAGCGAGTAGCTGCGGCCAGGGTAGAACCACGCACGTCCCATCACGCCGATGTGCTGCTGCTGCGTCTGGCGGACGATGACGTTGTTCAGGTTCGTCACGTTGAGGGACACGCCGAGCGCGTCGGTGACCCTGTAGTTGACGCCGGCGTCCCACTGGCCGAAAGCCTCCTGCCATACCGGCAGGCCCCAGCCCACATCCCGGGCACCTGGGCGCGACGGGTCCGCGCTCGTCGCGTCGTCGCCGCGCGTGCCATTGGCATCCGCCGCCTGCAGGATGCGGCTGTGCCAGTTGTAGGCCAGCCGCGCCGACAGCGGACCGCGGTCATACATCAGCACGAAGTTGGCCGCGTTCTTGGCCATGTAGGGCAGCGGCAGATCAGTGAACGGCAGGCCGTTCGTGTCGCAGCCGAACAGGTGCAGCGTGCCATTCGTCGTCGCTCTGCCTGCATCGCAGTAGGGGTTGTAGATCTGCTTGTACAGGCTTTGCTTGGCATCGATGTAGGTGTAGTTGACCGACACGCCGATGCCCTTGGCCCACTCCGGCAGCACGCCKTCCAGGAASGSSAGCTTGTCCAGGTAGGTCATGCCCGCAACYTCCAGRCCGCTGACCTTGGCTTTGCCCACGTTGTCCGGCCCGGTGATCGCGAAGAGCTGCGGAGTGCCGGTGTTGGTGTTGTAGGCACGGCTGTAGACGCTGTTCATGATGACGTCCTTGACATCYTTATGGAACACCGTGCCCGTGATGGACTGGCCGTCGCGCGGGTACCACTCCAGCGCCAGGTCGTAGCTGTTGGCCGTGATCGGCTTGAGCTTGACGTTGCCGGTGTTCTCTCCGGTGTAGGTGAGCGTCCCTTTCTGCTCGTCGTAGTTCTGGAACAGCTTGATGTACTCACCCAGCTGGTTGAAGCCAGGTCGGTTCATGCTCTGGGCCATTGCCAGGCGCGCCTGCAACCTGTCGGTGAAGTTCATCTTCAGATTGAGCGACGGCAGCACCTTGAAGAACTCGTTCTGCACGTCGATCGGTTGATTGATCTGGTCGAAGTGCGGCAGGTGCGGCGGCGTATTCGAGTCGTATTTGCGATCGAAAACTGTGTAGCCGTGCGAGACGTCGTGGGTCAGCACGGCGCGCACGCCGACATTGCCTTCGATCGGGAACTTCAAGTCGTCGAAGCCAAAGCGCAGCGTGGCATAGACGGCATCGGTCTGTTCGCTGTGCGTGCTGGTTTTGGACGGGTCGTTGTCGTAAACCAGCTCCTTGAAGTTCTGATAGTCCTTCTTCAAGTCGCATTCCACGCCTGGGTACTGCGCCTTGGCGTCCAGGCATTGCTGGTAGCGGTAGTCGTTGAGCAACTTGCCGTATGTGTTCGGATAGTCGCGCACGGCACTGACCGTCGGCATGACGATGTTCGGCAGCGAGCCCGCCTTGCCCCCGTAGAAGCTGCCGAAGTTGAACACTTCGACCGGGACGGTTTGGTACTTCGCATCTTTCAGGTACGCGAAGCTTGGGCGCCGCCCCCCCTGGCCGTTGTCTGGGGGATATTGACCGGGTACGACGTTCTGCTTGACGTCCCAGGGTTCGGCAATGGAACTCCACCCATTGCCCGTGGGTTCGTAGCGGCGCGCCACGCGGTAGGTGGCTCTCACGCCGACACGGATGTCACGCAGGATGGGGTTGTCCTCGAAACGGTATCGCGCGTCTGCCTTCCATGCGTACAAGTCGCCGTCGGCCTTGCTGGCGCTCGGCATGATCAGGTTCCAGTAATAGTGTTTCGGATCGGCCAGGAAATCCGTGGCGGCCTGGTCGAACTCGAGGCGCAACGGGCCCTTTCCTGACACGTCGATGCCCATGCTTGGCGCGAAAGTGCCCAACTGCAGGTTGCGGCCGACCGAATCGTTCTTCGCGTGAACCCACTGGACGTCGTTCTGCAGCAGCCAGTTGTCGTTGACGGCCCACTTGAAGTTCCACGCCAGTTCACCGGTCTTCGAGGTGGTCTGGTTCCAGCCGCGCGTGATCTGCAAGCCCAGGCCGCCAGCCTCGAAGTCGTTCGCCCCGGGCCCGGTCGGATAGGTGTACTTGCCCGAGAGCAGCACATTGTTGGCGTCGTACTTCGCTGTCGCGGGGTCGATCTTCGACTTGTACGCGTTCTCGATACCGGTGTAGAAGCCCTGCTCGCTGCCCGTCTCCCGTGTGCCCGACACGAAATAAGTCAGCGACGAGTCCATGCCGTCCTTCTTCCACTGCAGCGCGCCGTAGAAGCCGGCGCGTTCGTTGTCGCCGGTGTTGTTGCGGAACGAGGCCGATTTCGGCGCCCACGCCACCTTGCCCTCGATCAGGTCGGTACGGGGGTAGTAGGCGTCCAGTTGGAGGCTCTCGTTCTGGAAGCTGGTGTGGTTGTAGGACACATCCAGCAGCACGCCCACACGGCCGATGTCCGTATTCCACTGCGTGGTGTACAGCCCCGACAGGCTGGGCGAATTCTTGCCYGAGCGCTGCACGTAGTTGTTGCCCGCCGACATGTAGGCCTTGGTCACCTTGTAGTCAAAGGGCAAGGCCGTGCGCAGGTTCACYGTGCCGCTGACGCCGCCTTCGATGATYTCGCTGGAGGGGTTCTTGTAGACGTCCACGCCGGCCATCAGCTCWGGCGGGATGTCRCCCCAGCTCAGCTCGCGGCCCGGCCAMCCGGCMGAGAAYGACTCGCGGCCATTCAGCASCGAMGARCCCCAGCTSAGGCCSCGCACGCTGATGCCCGAGCCYTCGACGGAGAAGTGCTCCGGGTCGCCGCGCGACTTGTTGCGGTCGATGACGACGCCSACGACGCGCTGCAGCACTTCSGTGATCGACTTGTCCGGCAGCTTGCCGGCCTCTTCSGCGACGACCGAGTCGACGATTTCCTCGGCGTTYTGCTTGATCTTCTGYGCCGACTGCAGCGCTGCGCGCTGMCCGGTGAYGACRACGGTTTCCAGGTTTGCCGGCTTTTCAGCCGCCGACTGYGCCAGYGCGGCGCTGCCGACGGTCAGCAGCATCATGTGGACCATGCCGCGATGGATGGCCGTGGTGCGGAATTGTTTTTTCATGGTGTCTCCGTATTCCTTCGATGAGTCGGCGGCAGCGCGCCCGTGTGGGCGGCTTCGCCTTCTCGGCATCGGATGCCGTGGCACTTGCCCGATCAACACGGGAGACCGGCCACCGGCACGCGACGCCGCGCGCGAACTGGGTTATTGGAAGTAGATGAGGCCCTTGAGGGTCAAGTCGGAGGCAGTGATGCCGTCGGTCTTGTTGTCCAAGTTGATGTCCATCAGCCAGAAGCGCGTGCGCACCACGGTGGAGGACTTCAGCAGCGTCGCAGCCGAGGCACGCGAGGCCGCAAGCTTGTCCAGGGCTGCCTTGAACGCGRCTTCGTTGACGGGGGCGCCCGTGCTGTCATACGGATTCGGCAGCTTGCGCACATCGTCGTCCAGCGAAGCCTTGGTGATGTCCGGCAGGCCGCACGACTCAGTGACCGCAAAGTTGTCCAGAGGCACGGCGTAGCTGACCATCCCCGCCTTCGGGACCCACACCAAGGTGCTCAGAGCGACGTTGCAATTGTTTTTATTGCTCTTGCCCAGATCCAGGTGCACGACGATGGGCTTCGCAGCCGCGAAGAGCTCGGCATTGACGCCCAGGGTGAAGT
>NZ_JBFUMO010000545.1:0-3923 GCF_054049355.1 Roseateles sp. P5_E11
GGCCTTCCGGGCGCACTCGAGGTCTCGCCAGCGGCCGAGGCGGTAGCGATGCGTTCAAGCTCTCAAGCAGCATGGGAAGTCGCTGCTGGTCCAGCCGTCCCGATAGACGTAGCTCCCCGCACACGTGGCGCAGGCCCAGGACGCCGGCCATGGCGTGCGGCTTTGAGTACCTAATCTGCATCTCGATCGCTCTAAGATGCGACGTCAGGCGCTTAAATGCCGGCGGCCCGAACGCGTCCATTCCACCCCAGTCTTGAATGAACATCGCGGCTCGACGTCGTATGGCTATCACGTCCAGGCCGGAGGCTTTAGAAATCGAAGCCACAACGGAGGCAAGATGCCTGGTCCATCCCAGGGCGCTCTCCAATCGCATCGCACCGCTCTCGTCATTGAGCAAAGGATCGCTCTCCGTCCGCCCCGCATCGATCTCTAGCTGGTAGAACAGAGGCAGAGKCTCGATCTTGCGCGGGAGAGCAATGCCCCATCGGCTAGCGACCATAACTGCCGCTTCCGCTACCGCTACATCCTTGTGATGAGCCACCCCTAAAAGCGTTGCCGCGAACCGCTCATCCAACTTTTCAGATGGCAGCCCCAGCAGGATCAAGAGCGCCTGCAATGGCTCGTCCAAGCTCCCGGCAAGGAGCCGGGTCAGAACCAAGGCAAAGACGGCCTGACCGTGGGAGCCACCTTCCGCCATGTCCAGGATGGAGTTGCGTGCGTGCCGTCGGACCTCGTCAACAGGAAGCCGCATCGCGAAGAGCAGCAACTCCGCAAGCAGAGCTTCGTCGTCCATGGGCTCGGCGCCGGCTTGGAACTCGGTGCCGAGTTGGTGCTCCCGCGTTGAGAGCATCTGCTCAGCAAGGAGTTCCCAGACTGCTGGCCAATCCGGCAACGCAGAAATCACTGGCAGGATGGAGTCGATTTCCGCCAGCAGCGCTTGGCTGTTTTCTTCCCCGCCGTTGATCGAGTCAACGAGGCTCTCGAACGCTGCGCATTGCATCGACGCGCCCTCGATGCGCTTCAGGGCGGCGTAATAGTGGAACTTGCCTGCGCCGGACCATCGATTCCACGACCTCCACCGTTCCTCGCTCGCGTCATACTCACGCAGAAGACGTCGCGCATGTTCAATCTCTCCAGCCTCGATCAGCCGGTCGATGACATCAAAGCGGCTGTAGGTATCGGACTGGAGTACCGGCCAACGTTCGAACATCTGCACCACCTGGGCTAGCGGCGCGGTCTTGAGCAGCTTGACGAACCTTGAAGACGCATCGTGCTGAACCTTGTCCCCATCAGCTTCCATCGCGGCTTGAAGGTCACTCAGCGTCTTCGACTCGTCATAGCGTTGAGCGGTGTAGGAATGCCGCGGCTCAGGTGCTTCGGACGACCAACGGCGCACGGCGCTGTCGATCTCACTTGTTGAATGCCCATGCCGCTTGGCTGCGGCTTGAAGTCGTTTCAGGAGATCACACCTCTCGTGGGCCCGGGCATCGACCTCGATGGCGAGCAGGAGCATGTCGGACAGGTCCGCAGCGCCTGTTTCTCCCGCGGCTTCGAAAGCTGCATCAATGAAGTTGCCGACGTGGTATGGGTCCCGGTAGTGCGGCTCCATGTAGAACGGAAGCGCCAATCCGCACCATGTCACAGCGCAAGACCTCCACATCTCAGGGCGCCGCGCCAGCATTCCTGTCATCACCAGGTCTACTCGGTTGGGCCACGCTACCAAGCCCCAGTCCGACAAGGTCTGAGAGACAACATATCCAGTGCGCGCGTTTACACGCATGGCCTCATCGATCAAGCACATCGTCAGCCGGTTAGCGGAGGAGGCACCTTCCGTCTCCTTCATGCCCTCCACCTGCCGCATCAGTTGCGCAACCCGCTGAGGTCTCAAAGCCGGATCCGCCTCGTTGGCAAGCACAAGAATGTCGCGCCAGATCGTGTAGAGAGGGTCCTTACGCGCAGCGAGCGCATTTCCAAGACAGTGCGCAGGGACAGTACCCAGCAACTCTCGCGCTCGCTGGAGATCGCCGATGGACGCAAAGGCGATCGCCAGATCAGCCAGCCCGTCTATCTGCTCACTCGGCGTACTCTCCTGAACTCCCGTCACCAGCTCTTCGAGCCGACGCGCCGCGGCGTCCCCTTTGCCGTCGCTCTTGTATGCCGCAATCGCTAGCTCGCGTTTGAGATATCGAGTTCCCGTCGACGTTGATGTCGCGACCGCATCATCGATCTCACGAGTAACGGCGCGGTACTCGACCTCGCCCGCAGATGCCGCGACTTTCAGTAACGCCCTGGCTAGTACTGGCGCGGCGGTGACCGTTTGCTGCGTCAGGTAGAAATCACTACCTCCTCTGGGATTGATACGGAGCACGTACCCCATGGCTGTCCGCGCCGCGTCCTGAACGGCTCCAGCAAGCCCGGCGCCACCGGGCATGGAAGATCTGGCCAGAAGCACTCCAACCGTAGTCGCATGAGCCTGAAGAGGCTGGAGGATCGCGTGCTTTGACGGGACCACCGGCGGAAGGGGTTTTCCAAGCAGAGTGCAGAGCTCGGTATGTTCAATGATGGCACCGACTAGGTCGCCTGGCCCTGACGCATCCGTTTCGCTATCGCCCATTGAAATCATTGGAGCCGTTAGGCCGCCAAAAATTGGCTCAGCGATATCCCTACGCCCTTGAGCGAGAGCGAAAAGGGCAATCGTTCGCCTCCAACCATTCGGAGCCTCTGGGAACTCCGGTAGCTTGGTCGCCGACTCGAACAGCTCCAAGGCCTTCCCAAAATCCCCCCGCTTGTGTGCTTCAAGGCCGGCGTGGAGGATCAAGTCCGCAAGAAATTGATTCCCAATGCGGAGTTGCTTGCAGACGTCCGCTGGGTCCGATGAAGCCTTCGCACTGATAACCGCCTCGGCTACCTCGCGGTGAAGGTGCGCACGTGCTTGCTCGGTCTGATCCTGGTCGGTCTGCCGTTGGTTCTTATCCAGGCCCTCGGCGACGAGCTGGTCGATGGCGGCCCGAATCTGATCGAAATCCCGAAAATGAAAGGCACGGCGAGCCCATTTTTCAAACTCACGGAGGTTGTGATCTAGCCCGTAGTCCTGGAAGCGCGATGTATGTAGCTGCGGCAACGGATCCAGGAACTCAAACAGCTCCTTTGCCCGATCAAACTCTCCCCGCTCCAACCAAGCATCCACGACGTCATACCCGCAGCTTGGGAAGTCCCGAACAAACGAGTCAGCGGTATCGACGTCCCCAACGGCGAGCATGGCCGCTGGTAGTTGATGGGCGTACTCGAGGGCTGTTGTGCGGCGCCCAACTTCATCTCGACAAAGCAACAGTCGAGTCAGCGCGGTTGCGTCATAGGTGGGCCGAACGGCGAGAAAGGCCAAGCGGATGTCCGAATGGATCGCATCAATGCTGCGTCCTTGTGCGAGCTCCCACCTGAAGCGCTCGGGTGTGGCCAAGGCAAGAACGGCGGCACCGTCGCCGGCCCGCGCGAGATATCGCAGTTCCAGCCAACGCTGGGGTGAGTCCGGCGGAGCCGCTTTTGCCAGGGCAGCTAGTTCTCGATAGACGCGCTCCGGGTAGCCGACGTCCACGCTACCAAGCGAGATGCGCGGCTTGGCAATGACAAAAAGCCTGAAACTGTTATGAAAAACACTCCACCCTTGCGGCGACTGGACGAGCAGATGCCGGGACACAACGAGCGCCCGCTCTATTGCACGCTCATCGACAATCGTTGCAAGTAAGGTCAAGCTGAGCGGCGCCTCTGCTCGTGCAATGAATCCGAGCACTCGGATCGCGTCGGGGTCGTTGGCCACCTCTCGCCATGCGGCTGCGTAGACGGCGTCAATCTCGCCATCAAACGGCATGCTGCCTGCCAGCAGCGCTTCGCGCTGGTCCCCATCGGCACGCAACAGAGCCTGTATC
>NZ_JBFUMO010000546.1:0-3902 GCF_054049355.1 Roseateles sp. P5_E11
GACCAGGTCCTCTTCCTCCGTTGCGATCACGTGGGTCGCACCGGCTTCAAGGATCTGCGCCTTCTTCGCGCTGGTACGGGTCAGCGCGACCGTCGTCGCGCCGGCGCGCTTTGCGATCTGGATGGCGGCCAGCGCGACGCTGCTCGACGCGGCAGGAATCACGACGAAGTCACCCGGGCCGACCTTGGCGATCTCGGTCATCGCGCCGTAGGCGGTCAGGTACTGCATCCAGACGGCAGCCGCAGCCTCCCAGCCGAGGTCGGCGGGGTGCTTGACCAGGAGGTCAGCGCGAACGACGGCCAACTCCGCATGCACGGCATAGTCGGTCTGCGCCGTCAGCGGCAGCAGGCTGACCTTGTCGCCGACCGCGACATTGGTGACACCGGGGCCGATCGACTCGACCTCGCCGGCGATCTCGTAGCCGATCTTGGCCGGGAAGGTTGCCTCGACGACGTAGGCGCCCGAGCGGTACATCGACTCGGCGCGATTCAAGCCGAGGGCGCGGGCACGCACGCGAGCTTCGCCCGGCCCGGGAGCCGGCACATCGACGGTATCGATCTGCAGGACTTCAGGGCCGCCGGTGCGGTGGAAATGGATGATACGGGCCTGGCTCATTTCGTGGCCTCCGGCGCATCGAAGTTGGTCTGCGTCGTCCGGTCGGCCCACGCTGCCATGTCGGCAGCAACCGAGTCCAGCTTGGCCTGGATGTTGCGGTGCGCATCCGGGCCCAGTGGCAACCGCAGCGGAGGCGCTTCGGCGTCGACGGCGGCCAGGATCACCTGCACACCCTTGACCGGGTCGTCAGGCTGGTTGCCGGACATCGTCTCGCTGACGCGGCGCATGCCACCCGCGGTCTCGGCATAGATCGGGAGCTGATTGGCGGCAAGCGTCATCGAGCGGCCGAGGAAGTCCGTCCGGAAGGCACCCGGCTCGACGATCAACACGCCGACGCCGAAGGACTTCACCTCCTGGGCGAGCGCCTCGGAGACCGCCTCGACGGCGAACTTGCTGGCGCTGTACAGGCCGAAGCCGGCGCGGGTCGCAATGCCAGACCCCGACGACAGGTTCACGAAGCGGCCACGGCTGCGACGCAATGCGGGCAGCGCGACACGGGTCGCCTCGATCAGGCCGAACACGTTGGTCTCGAACATGCGGCGGTACTCGTCGGGCGAGACCTCCTCGACCGCACCGATCACGCCGAAGCCGGCGTTGTTCACGAACACGTCGAGCTGGCCGAATGCCTCCTCGGCGGCCGCGATCGCAGTGGCGACGCTCTTCGGATCGGTGACGTCGAGGTAGGCGCTGCGCGCGGTCTCCGGATAGCGGCCGACGATGTCGGCGAGCTTGCTGGTGTCGCGCGCGGTCAGCATGACGCGATCGCCGCGTGCAAGCGCAGCCTCCGCGAGTGCCGCGCCGAAGCCCGACGAACAACCGGTAATGAGCCAGCTCTTGGTAGATGTAGACATGTCAATCTCCTTGGATGGATGGGTTACTTGAAATCGGTCGATGCACTGAGCGTTGCCCAGGCCTCGATCTCGTCGCTGCGGCTGTCGAAATGCGCCCTCGCCCACTGCAGCGCGTCCGCGCCGAGGAGCAGATGCACGGGAGGGTTCGCCACTTCAATCAGGGCCAACATCGCGCGCCCGGCCGCTCGCGGGTCGCCGCGCTGGCTGCCGTTCTCTCTCTTCTCACGGGCTTCGCGCAGCGGGTCGAAGAACGTGTCGTAGTCGGCGATGCTTCGCGGCTGGCGGGCCATGGACCGGCCCGCCCAGTCGGTGCGGAAGGCACCAGGCTCCACCGCGGTGACGTAGATGCCAAAGCCTCGGACCTCGTGGGCCAGCGACTCCGAGATGCCTTCCAGGGCGAACTTGCTGCCGTGGTAGTAGCCAAGGCCGGGAAACGCGAGCAGCCCACCGATCGACGTGATGTTGAGGATGCGCCCCGAGCGCCGCTGGCGCATGAAGGGCAGCACCGCCTTGATCACTGCGACGGCGCCAAAGACGTTGACCTCGAACTGGCGACGCAGCTCTTCGAGCGGCGACTCCTCGACCAGGCCTTCGTGGCCGTAGCCCGCGTTGTTGACGAGCACGTCGATGGGGCCGATCTCGCTTTCGATCATGGCGACCGCCGCGTCGATCTCGTCGAACGCCGTGACGTCCAGCAGCCGCGCGAATGCGCGGCCCGGCGCCAGGCTCTCGAACGCATGGGCGTGCTCCGCGCTGCGCACCGTGCCGACGACACGGTGGCCCGTCGCCAGGGCTTCCTCGGCCATCGCCCGGCCCAAGCCGGAGCTGACGCCGGTGATGAAGATGAGTTTGCTCATCCTCAGGCCCTCGGCGAAACCGTCGTGAACGGCGCGATGACGACTTCGCCCTCAATGCGCTCGGGCAGCGCCGCGAGGAAAGCCTGCGAGTACGGCTGCTGCAGGTGCGACTCGAAGTCGGCCTGCGACCGCCAGGTCTCGCAGATCAGCCAAGTGGACGACTTGTCGTTCGAGCGGAGGAAGTTGTAGTCGATGCAGCCGGGCTCGGCACGGGTTGCGGCCAGCAGCGCCATCAGGTCGCGGCCCACGGCCTCCGAATGCTCCGGCTTGGCCGGCACCGTGACGACGTACGTGATCTCTTGGGACATGAGGTTCTCCTTGGGATCGCGCGTCACAGGTTGGCGACGGACATCTTGATGTTCTGACCGCCATCCACCGTGATGGTCTGGCCCGTGACGAAGCTGGCACGCTCCGAGGCCAGCCACAGCATCGCGTCGGCGATCTCGTCGGCCTGGCCAATGCGCTGCAGCGGCACGTTCGATTCGTAGAACGGCTGCATGTCGCGGCCCTCGGTGAACCGGTCCGACATTTCGGTCTTGATGAAACCTGGGGCGACGCAGTTCACGCGGATGCCCTCGCCGCCCAACTCGACGGCCAGCGCACGGGCCAGGGATTCCGACGCACCCTTGGTGGCCGAATACACCGGCAGCAGCGCGCCGCCTTGGCGGCCCCACAGTGAGGAGACGGTGATGATGGAACCGCCTGGGCGGCGAAGATGCGGAATCGCATACTTGGCCGTCAGCAGCGTGCCGCGCAGGTTGGTGTCGAGCACGGCGTCGATGTCTTCCTCCGTCAGATCTGCCAGAGGCAGCACGTGCGGCGGCTCGATGCCGGCATTGGTGATCACGGTATCCAGCGTGCCGAAGCGCGCGACCGCGCCCTCGATGAACGCCCGCACCTGCTGCGCGTTCTGCACGTCGGTTTCGAGGAACCAGGCTTTGCCGCCGAGCTTCTCGATTTCGGCGGCAGCCTCTGCACCGCGCTGAGCGCGGCGGCCGGAGATCGCAACGTTGGCCCCGGTCTTGGCAAACGCGAGGGCGGTGGAATAGCCGATGCCGGATGTGGCACCTGTGATGACTACGGTCTGGGTCATGGTGAAACTCCTTTGAGTACGGTGGGCAACGGCCAGGTGTTGGAGCAGATGCGACCGGGTACTTCCCGCACGCCTGCCTGAGCACTAAGCGTGGTGCGTTTCGCAGCCTTGGACCTGGATCCCTGGACTGGTCATCGCTCCAGCTTGTGGCTGTTGATGTGGTGACCAAAGTGTGGGAGCGAGGCGCGCCATTGAGAATGGCCGCCCGGGTCTATTGGTTATGAACGCTTCGTCCATAAACGGCGCGGCCGGTAGCGGTTGGCATCAGGGCAGTCGGTGAACCAACGTGCATTGGCGCCGCCGGCCGTCTACCTGTCTTCGAAAGGCTCGAAGGCGAGACGACCGATTCGGGAAAGAGGCGGACTACGCCCCGCGTGCGCCTCGCGTTCCAACGCCTAGCGGCGACGCTGAGCTTCAGCGAGACCGGCCTCCAGGCCAACATGCGGACCTCACTGCGCAGCGAGCCCACGCCGTCGATTCGCCGCG
>NZ_JBFUMO010000547.1:0-3888 GCF_054049355.1 Roseateles sp. P5_E11
CACTCGATGAAGCGCTGGCCGGCGTTGTTGGACGTGTAGCCGCCGAAGGGGCCGGTCACGTAGGCGCAAGCCGGGCCGTTGTAGTCCTTGATCAGGGGGTTGATCTGGAAGCACTCGAGGTTGGTCAGCTCGGCGCCTGCGTGATAGGCCATCACGTGCCCTTCACCGCAGTTGGTCGGGTTCTCGTAGGTGCCAAACAAATAGCCACTGGCGGGCAGGCCCAGACGCCCGGCCGCGCCCGTGCAGATGATGACGGCCTTGGCCTTGATGACGTGGAAGTCCGCCGTGCGGCAGTCGAAACCCATAACGCCGGCAATCTCGCCGTCAGGCCCGGTCAGCAGCCGCGTGGCCACGACGCGGTTGGTGATCTCCACGCGCGCCCGCTTGAGCTGGCGATAGAGCACCCGCTTCATGTGGTGCCCCTCGGGCATGGGCAGCACGTAGCTGCCCAGGTGGTGGACCTTGCGCACCGAGTAGTCGCCGGTCTCGTCCTTCTCGAACTTGATGCCCCAGCGGTCCAGCTCCTCGATCATCGGGTAGCTGTTGGCCGCGTAGGCGTAGACACCCTTCTGGTCGACGATGCCGTCGTTGGCGACGGTGATCTCCTTGGTGTACTGCTCGGGTGTGGCGTGACCGGGAATGACGGCGTTGTTCAGCCCGTCCATGCCCATGCTGATGGCGCCGCTGCGCTTGACGTTGGCCTTGTCCAGCAGCAGCACCCGCAGCTTGGGATTCTTCTCCTTGGCCTTCACCGCGGCCATCGGGCCGCCGGTTCCACCGCCAACGATGACGAGGTCGTATTCGTGTTCGATCGTGTCCATGTGCAGGCTCTCCTCAAGAGGCTCGTTCGGAAACAGGCACGCGATCGACGCGCACCTTGTACTGGAAGGCGTCACCGCGGTAATAGAGGTGTTCGTAGTCGATGGGCGCGCCGTCGGCGGTGTGCGTCGTGCGCTCGATGAAGAGCACGGGCGAGCCCTCCTCGACCTTGAGCTGCCCGGCCAGCGTCTCGTCCGCCAGCGTCGAGCCGATCTGCAGCTCGGCGTGGCCGAGGGCCAGGCCGTAGTCGTTCTCCAGGATGGCGAAGATGTCGCGCGCGGCCAGGTCTTCCTTGGCCAGGCGCTGGCCGATGGCCGCGGGCACGTAGGTCACGTCCAGCGAGATCGGCTCGCGGTTCAGGAAGCGCAGGCGGTGCAGCTCCGTGACCTTGGCGCGTTTGGCCAGCTGCAGCTTCTCGGCCACCTGCTGCGACGGCAGCACCGTCTTGATCGACAGCACGCGGGCAAAGGTCTCGTAGCCCATCTGCCGCATCGCCTCGCCGAAGCCCTGCAGGCGCCCCAGATCCTGGAAGGCCTTGGGCTTGGAGACGAAGCTGCCCTTGCCGTGGATGYGGAAGATCAGGCCTTCGTTCTGCAGGTCATTGAGCGCCTGGCGCACCGTGATGCGGCTGACGTCGAACGCGGCCATCATCTCGCTCTCCGACGGCATCTGCTGATGCGGCTGGTAGCTGCCATCGAGGATGCGGGCGCGCAGGATCTCCTTGATCTGCGTGTACAGCGGCAGCGGTGACGACAGCTTGATGCGATGAGCGCCGTCCGCCTCGGGGGCAGGGACCAGCGTCAAGGATTTCCTAGCTGCAAGAGCGCCTTTGCTCATGGCCGTCCAACTCGTTATGACAAGTCATCACGAGCAGGAGCCGTGCCAGCTTTCCAGGCTGGATTTGCACGCGGCTGGTGCCGCTGGGCGGCGTCAGCCGCAGGGCCAGTTTCCGGTGTCTGACGCCCTGGACGGCGGCGTCAGGAAGGTCTCATCGAGACCGCTCGCTGCCCCTCACGCCATGTGTTCTGGCAATGCACCGAAGCGGGTCCATGCCCCAATTTGAATGCGCCAAATGTGTGAATGACCCGCCGCTGGCGGAGCCCTGAAAACCCTACTCTGGCGCGCCGTCAATGTTCCAGAGGCTGGCGTCGCATGGGCAGCGCGATCCTTTCGCCGGCCGCCCCCGTGCCAGGGGCGGCTGCGGTCATTGCCAACTGCCGGCCCTCCAGCAGCATGCGGGCGTATTCCTCGGCCGGCACCGGGCGGCTGAAGTGGTAGCCCTGGATCTGGTCGCAGCCGCTGGCCCTCAGGAACTCCAGCTGCGCGGGGGTCTCGACGCCTTCCGCAATGACGTGCATGCGCATGCTGTGAGCCATGGCGATGATGGCCAGCGAGATGGCGGCGTCTTCTGGGCTGCGTGTGATATCGGTGATGAAGGATCGGTCGATCTTCACCGAGTTGAAAGGAAAGAGCTTCAGGTAAGCGAGCGAGGAGTAGCCGGTGCCAAAGTCGTCCAGAGACAGGTGCAGGCCGAACTGGCGGAGGTCATGCATGGTGCGCTCGGCCGCGATGGGATCCTGCATGACCAGGGTTTCGGTCAGCTCGAGTTCGATGGCGTCGGCGCCCAGTCCGTTGTCGCGCAGGGCTTGCTCGACACACTGGCGTACCCGACCCTCGCGGAACTGCAGGGTCGACAGGTTCACCGCGACCGGCCGCGTCGCGATGCCTCGCGACCGCCAGACCGCCTGCTGGGCGCAGACGGCCTGGATGACCCATTCGCCGATGGGCACGATGAGGCCAGTCTCTTCGGCGATTGGAATGAAATCGCCCGGGGGCACCAGGCCGCGCTTGGGATGCTGCCAGCGGATCAGGGCTTCGGCCGCGGTGATCTGGCCATCGGCCAGATTGACCTTGGGCTGGAAATGCAACACGAACTGCTGCTGGGCCAATGCTTCGCGCAGTTGCCCTTCCATCTCCAGCTTCTCGGCCATGCGGGCATTCATCTCGGGCGAATAGGTGGCATGCTTCTCGCCAGCCAAACGGGCCTGCTTGAGGGCGGACTCGGCATTGCGGAACAGCGATTCGGCACTGGCGCCGTCCTCCGGATACACGGACACGCCCAGGTGGGCGGACAGGCTGACGTCGCTGCCATCGACTGACGTGGGTCGGCCGATGACTTCGTCCAGCACGCGCAGCAGCGTCGTGACGTCCTCGTCGCCCTTGTAGCTGCCGGCGACGGCGAAGTTGTCGCCCGCCAGCCGGGCCACGTTGTGGCTGCGCGCGAATTCGGTGGCCAGGCGCTGCCCCAGTTGTCTCAGCAACTGGTCCCCCACGTGCCGGCCCAGGGTGTCGTTCAGCCGTTTGAACCGGTGGAGGTTGGCAATGACGGCCACCACGCCGGTGCCGGCCGCAGCCGCGGACTGGATTGCGAGGTCAAGGCGGTCCAGGAAGACAAGGTTGTTGGGCAGGCCGGTCAGTGCGTCATAGCGGGACAGGTAATGGACCTTTTCCTCCTGCTCGATGTGCCTGAGCGCAAACGAGATATCGCCAGCCAGCTCGCCGAGCAGCTTGAGCTCGTCCTCGTCGAAGAGATGGGCCTCCGTGGCGTACAGCGCGATGACGCCGACGAGCCGGTCACCGGAAGTCAACGGCAGCGCAATCGCGGAGCCGACCCCCTTCGCCGGCGCAACGGCGTGGACAGCCGCACCCATGTCCTCCTGCGAGAGGTCGTTGCAGTACACGACGCCGCCGCCATCGAGCGCCCGGTAGGGAAGTGAGCGGCGGCCTGGCCCACCGGTGGCGCCCAGAGCGCCGCGCAACTCGTCGAGCTGCCCGGCATCCAGGCCTCGCGCGGCAATGGGGTCGAGCCTCTTCAAAGGGCCGTGGGCGAGGCCGATCCAGGCACTCGCGAAGCCGCCATCCTCGGCGGCGATGCGGCAGGTTTCATCGAACAGCGCCTGCCGGTCGCGCAGCCTGACGATGGCCGAGTTGATGCCGCTCAGGACGCTCTTGATGCGGCTGAGCCGGCTGATCTTCAGCTGCTGGGCCTCGAGCTCCTTGACGTAGCGC
>NZ_JBFUMO010000548.1:0-3883 GCF_054049355.1 Roseateles sp. P5_E11
GGCCTCGGGAGCCCGGAGTTGTGCCCAAAATGCGGATCGACGCCACTCCCGCCGACGCCCCCGTGCCCACCCTGCCCCGCCGCCTCACTCTCGCCGTCGCGCTGCTCTTCCTCGGCTGCGCTCCCGCTTTCGCCAAGGCTCAAGCCCAGCCTCGCGCCGTCAACGCCCGCGGCGCGCTGGACGCCGAGGAGTTGAACAACATCGGCGTCTTCAAACGCGTGTCGCCGTCGGTGGTGCACATCACCACGCTGAGCGTGCAGCGCGACTTCTTCTCGCTGCGCACCAGCGAGCAGCCCAGCGGCACCGGCACCGGTTTCATCTGGGACGACGCCGGCCACATCGTCACCAACTTCCACGTCATCCAGGGCGGCGACCGCGCCACTGTCACGCTGAACGATCAGAGCAGCTTTCCGGCCAAGCTCGTCGGCGCCTACCCGGACCGCGACATTGCCGTGCTGCGCATCGAAGCGCCCCACGAGAAGCTGCCAGCCATCGCGGTGGGTGCCAGCCGGGATCTGCAGGTGGGCCAGAAGGTCTACGCCATCGGCAACCCCTTCGGCCTGGACCAGACGCTGACCACTGGCATCGTCTCGGCGCTGAACCGCGAAATCGAATCGGTCACGCGACGCACGATCAAGGGCGCCATCCAGACCGATGCGGCCATCAACCCTGGCAATTCGGGCGGGCCGCTGCTGGATTCGGCGGGGCGGCTGATCGGCGTCAACACGGCCATCTACAGCCCGAGCGGGGCGAGTGCAGGGATCGGGTTTGCGATTCCGGTGGACGAGGTGAATCGCATCGTGCCGCGATTGATTCGAGATGGGCGCTTCATCCGGCCCGCGCTGGGCGTGACAGCCGGGCCGGAGAACCTGGCCAAGGCGCTGGGGGCGCCCAAGGGTGTGCTGCTGGTCAACGTGGCGGACGCCAGCCCGGCTGCGGCGGCGGGCTTGAAACCCTTCGGCAGGGATCGCAGCGGGCGCATCGTGCAGGGGGACGTCATCACGGCTGTCGATGGACAGGCGGTGGCGGACCTGGACGACATGTTGTCGCTTCTGGAGACGCGGCAGATCGGGGAGAAGGTGACGTTGACGGTGTGGCGGGCGGGGCAGACGAGGAAGGTGGTGGCGACGTTGGGTAGCTCAGACTAGAACGAGGGGAAGGCTTTGAACGATTTACCTATGGCTGATGCGCGAAATGATGATCAAGCGCGAAAGCGGACTCGTGCCGCGGTCACCACAAGGAACTTAGCCAGTGCGTCTAACAACACACGATGGAACGAGCTGATCACTCACATCCGCGCTCTTGATGGCTGGCGTCCTTCTTATCGCTCGAAATCAGTTGATGGCACCGTCTCGAATTGGGATGTCGAATGGTTTTATCACCTGCCCTTTCCGTTTGAAGCTGTCGAATGGTTTGACATCGGCCTGTCCGAGGAGGGGCCATTCATAGGAAAGCTGCTTCCTAGAGCGAGCATTGACCATCGAAACGAAATCCTGCCAATCTTGGAAAAGATTGGCTTCGACTTCGAGCAGCGTGGCGACGTCGTACGTATCTGGGGTTATTTACCAAGGTCTTACGACGATTTCGCACCTCAATAGCGCGACGACAGGGGCGAGATCGGCAAGAGCCACCCCGTAAAGTAGCGACCCGCCCGACAAGTTACGCGACTTGGGCTTACTAGACAAACGACAGGACACCCCCATGGGCGCGCAATGGAAAGCCAAACACAAAGACATCGCCGCCAATGCCAAGGGTCGGCTGTTCGGCAAATTGTCCAAGGACATCATGATCGCGGCGCGCCACGGCGCTGACCCGAAGGACAACGCGCGGCTGAGGCTGGTGGTGGAGCAGGCGCGCAAGGTGTCCATGCCCAAGGAGACGCTGGACCGCGCCATCAAGAAAGGCGCCGGGTTGACCGGTGAGGTCGTCCACTTCGAGCAGRCCATCTACGAAGGCTTTGCGCCGCACCGCGTGCCGGTGATGGTGGAGGTGCTGACGGACAACGTGAACCGCGCCGCGTCGGACATGCGCGTGTTGTTCCGCAAGGGCCAGCTCGGTGGTGCCGGCTCCGTCGGCTGGGACTTCGATCACCTCGGCATGATCGAAGCCGAGCCCACAACGCCCGGTGCCGACGCGGACATGGCCGCCATCGAAGCCGGCGCGCAGGATCTGCTGCCGCCCGACGAAGAAGGCATCACCGTCTTCCTGACCGACCCGGCCGACCTCGACCTCGTCAGCCGCGCCCTGCCCGCACAAGGCTTCACCGTGCTCAGCGCCAAGCTGGGCTACCGGCCCAAGAACCCGGTCAACCCCACGAGCCTGACAGCTGAGCAACTGGACGAGGTAGAGAGCTTTCTCGCCGCGCTGGACGCCAACGACGACGTGCAGCACGTGTACGCGGGGCTGGCCGGTTAGCGCACGTTGCGGCTCTTTGCCAGCCGCAGGCCGCCGAGCCCGACCAACCCAGCAAGCATCAGCGCCCAACTGCCGTTTTCCGGCACGGCGTTCACCGCCAGCCCACGGGCCGACGTCAGCGTGTAGCCCACCGGCAGCGAGTACTCCACGCGCGCGCTGAAGCTCAGTGACGTGTTCAGGCTGGACATCGCGAACTCGAAGCCGCGCTCAAACGGCGTGCCGACCACCGCGGTGAACGAGGCTGAATCGACGCGATGGAGGGTGGGTTGAGTGACGCCGCCACTGAAGGTTGCGGTGCGGCCGAAGGCGAGCACGTCACGTGACGGGTCATTGGCAATCCGATCTGCGACCGCGTTCGCCGAGGCGCTCGGCGTCAGCGAACGCTTGCCGCTGATGAAGGTGTAGCTGGTCAGCACAAAGCCGGAAGCGCTTCGAGCCGTGGTGCCATCGAGGGTGACCGTGACGCCAACCTGCACCGTAGGCGTGGGTCCCGTGATCATGAACTGGTCGAACTGGACGGCATCGATGACGGAGGTCGGCACCGTGGAGGGTGTCGACTTGACGGACAAGTGCATGTCCATCCCATTGACGAAAACATGGGCGCTGCCGCTCGAAGGGCTGCCGTAGTAGTCGGCAAACGAAGCCGTCAGGTCCGCGCCATTCGTCAGCGTGCACGACACGGAGTCGCCGCCCAGCGGCAGCAGGCCGGTGCACGTCGAGTGGTCGGAAACGAAGTTGATTTCGCGGGTGACCCCTGGGGCTAGCGGAAGCGCCCAAGTGGCGCTGCTGCAGGCTGTGGCCAGGCAGGCGACGGCCATGAAGCGCCGGGCCGGTGAAAGATCGTTGTGCATTGCAAGCTCCCGTTTGCGCCGCCGGCGGTGCGCAGGCTGCAGTTCGATGATGGAAGGCGCAGCCACCCTGCACCACCCACAGATGACCCACAGCACCTGGGCCTGCCCTAGCATTCGGCGATGAACCCATCGCAGCCTGAAGCGGCAGCCGCGCAGCGGTCGGGCGAGTTGCTGGACGTCTTGCGGGCGCTGTCGGTGCAGGCCCCTGGCGCGCTGGATAGCGCGGCGGCGTTGGCGCTGCGGGCTCAGGCCGACGGACAGGTGGCGCTCGCCGCGGGAGCAGCCGGTTTGGTGGTGCTGGTGGAGCACCTGCAGGCCTGCCTCTACCGCCACGCCATGGCCATGCTGGGCGTACTGACCGCAGTCGGCCCGGACGCAGCCGGCACCGGCATCGAAGGCCTGCTGGCCTGGGCCGGGGCCTCGATTGCCCATGACTACGGCGTGCTGCCCRCGTGGCCGCCCGCCAATGTGGCGCTGTTGATGGAGCGCGCCCGAGGTGCACCGAACGACGTCTCGCTGGCGCTGGCCTGCGCGCTGGGTGAGCTCTGCGAACGCCATGGCGAGGATGCGGAGTTCGAACTGCTGTTCGCGCAGGTCGCAACGGTTGAGAAGCGGCC
>NZ_JBFUMO010000549.1:0-3880 GCF_054049355.1 Roseateles sp. P5_E11
GCCGCCCACCACCTGGTGCAGGATCTCGGCCATGCCCACGGCCAGCGTCGGCGCACCGCCTGCCCGGGCCAGGATGGTCTTCTCCCCGACGTCGGCCGCGGCCTGCGTCAGCATCTCTGGCGTCACAACAAAGCCCCAGGTCGACAACGTCTGCGCGACCGTGGCGGCGTCCTTGCCGACGACCGCGGCCGGGCTGTTCATCGCAAAGTAGACGCCCGGCTCGATGCAGGAGGCCGCGACCAGCGCCATCACGGCGACGAAGCTCTCGGCCAGCATGCCGCCGTAGCCGATGTAGCGGGCGTGGGTCTCGTTCTCCAGCAGCTTTGGGCTGGTGCCCGACGAGATCAGCGCATGGAAGCCCGACACGGCGCCGCAGGCGATGGTGATGAACAGGAAGGGGAACAGGCTGCCAGCCCAGACCGGCCCGCCACCCGACGCGAACTGCGTCAGCGCCGGCATCTTCAGCGGCGGCGCGACGATGACGATGCCGATGGCCAGCGCGATGATGGTGCCGATCTTCAGGAAGGTGCTGAGGTAGTCGCGCGGCGCGAGCAGCAGCCACACCGGGATGCAGGCGGCGACAAAGCCATAGCCGATCAGCAGGCCGACGAGTGTGGTCGGGGCCAGCGTGAAGATGGGCGCCAGCGTGGCGCTCTCGCTGACCGCCTGGCCGCCGAAGATGGCGCCCATCAGCAGCACGAAGCCGATGACCGACACCTCGCCGATGCGGCCCGGGCGGATGAAGCGCAGGTAGACGCCCATGAACAGCGCCACCGGAATCGTCGCCGCCACCGTGAACAGGCCCCAGGGCGAATCCGCCAGGGCCTTGACGACGATCAGCGCCAGCACCGCCAGGATGATGATCATGATCATGAAGGCGCCGAACAACGCGATCAGGCCCGGTACCGTGCCCATCTCCTGCTTGACGAGGTCGCCGAGCGACCGGCCATCACGGCGCGTGGAGATGAAAAGAACGATGAAGTCCTGCACTGCGCCGGCGAAGACGACGCCCGCCAGGATCCACAGCAGGCCGGGCAGATAGCCCATCTGCGCCGCCAGCACGGGGCCGACCAGCGGGCCTGCACCGGCAATCGCCGCGAAGTGGTGGCCGTAGAGCACGTGCTTGTTGGTGGGCACGTAGTCCAGCCCATCGTTGTACTTCCAGGCCGGCGTCTGCCGCTTGGGGTCCAGCTCCAGCACCTTGTTCGCGATGAACAGGCTGTAGTAGCGGTAGGCGATGAGGTAGGTGCACAGGGCGGCAGCCACGACCCACAGTGCGCTGATCGTCTCGCCGCGGCTCAGGGCCACGGTGGCGAGGGATGCGGCACCCAGGATCGCAACGCCCGCCCACACAAGGTGGCGGCGCAGATTCATGAGGTTTGTCTCCGTTGCGGTGCTGACCTCGAAGCGGGGCGCGACCGTGATGGAAGTCTCGGCAAACGGGCGCTCCTCGGCATCGGTCAAGCCACGCAGGCCAGGCGCGCGGCAATACCTAAGGGTCAACCCCGAAACACCCTCTTACGCAACGGCGCAGGACGGCGTCAACGTCGGGCGGGGCCTGGCGTTGTTCGAGCACGGCCAGCATCTTGTTCGGCCCTGTAGGAGTTCCGCCATGCTTCGTCCCCTCATCGCCGCTTTTGCCGCCACCGCCGCCCTGCTGGGCGCCGCTACTGCCCAGGCAGGCACACACTGGTCCATCGGCGTCAGCCTGCCGGCCGCGGGTGTCGTCGTGTCGAACGGCGGTTACTACGCACCGGCACCCGCTCCGGTTTATTACGAGCCGGCACCGGTCTACTACGAGCCGGCACCCGTCGTGCGCTATGCGCCGGCGCGCCGCTATGTCGAGCGCGACGTCTACTACGCGCCGGCCCCGCGGGTGGTTTATGCGCCGTCCTACCGCGAGCGTCGCTGGGAAGGTCGCGACGACCGTTGGGACCATGGTCGCCACGAGCGCAACGACCGCTGGAGCCACGACCGTGACGACTCCGGCCCGCGCCGCGGGCACTGAGCCCGCGCCCGTCAGCGCCGCGCCATCTCGCCGCGGATCTCGGTCTGCAGCAGTTGCAGGTCGGGCAGGTCGAAGGGCTTGAGCAGCGCCCGCACATGGGGGCCGAAGTCCGACAGGTCCGAGCCCATCTCATAGCCCGACGAGAACACCACCCACGTGTCCGGCGCGTGGCGCAGGATGGCCCGGGCGAGGTCGATGCCTGACATCCCCGGCAGGCTGACGTCGGTCATGACGAGGTCGAACTTGTCGGGCGCATAGGCCGCCAGCGCTTCCTCTGCTGTCGCGCAGCTTTCGGGCTGCATCCCCACCTCCTCCAGCAAATAGGCGATCTGTTCACGCAGATCGGCGTTGTCCTCCACGAACAGCACCCGCAAGGCCGGCGCCTGCGTGGGCCGGGCAGCACTGAGCTCGGCCACGGCGCGGGCCAGCAGATGCGGGGACACTGCCTTGGGCACGCAGCGCTGGAAGCCTGCCTCGAGCGCGGCCTCGCGGTCGGTCGCGCGCACATAGGCCGTGACGGCCGCCGCGGGCAGCACGTCCGGGCCCAGTTCCATGGCCTGGCGCACATGTCGGATCAGGTCATAACCCCCCATGCCGGGCATGCCGAGATCGCTCAGCAGCACATCGAAGCGCTGCTGCTGCAGCAAGGCGATGGCGGCCTCCGCCGACTCGGCCGTGACAACATCAGCGCCGCGCTCGGACAGCAGGCGGGCATGGGCCTCGAGCACGTCGGGGTGGTCATCGACGAGCAGCACCCGCACGCCAGAGATCAAGGGCTCGACACCGCCCGCCTCGGTTTCAACACCCGCCACGTTCGACTGGCCGGCGCGCGGCAGGCGCAGGCTGAACACCGAGCCCTGGCCGCGGCCCGCACTGTGGGCTGCCACCTCGCCGCCGTGCAGCTCGACGAGGTTCTTGACGATGGACAAGCCCAGCCCCAGGCCGCCATGCACGCTGGAGGCGGTGCCGTCGGCCTGGGTGAAGCGGTCGAAGAGCTGCGGCAGGAATTCAGGGTCGATGCCCTGGCCGGTGTCGCTGACCGCGACCTCGACGATGGGGCCGTTCAGCTTCGTCGACAGCGTGATGCTGCCGCCCGTGGGGGTGAACTTCATCGCGTTGGTGATCAGGTTCATGACGATCTGCGTGAGCCGGCGCGCGTCGCCAAAGACCTCGGCGGCCTCGGGCGCCAGCTGCAGCACGATCTCGAGCTGGCGGGACTGGGCTGTCGGGCGGGCCGTGTCGGCCGCGCCCGCAACGATGCCGTTCAGGTCCACCCGCTCGACATTCATCAGCTGCTTGCCGGCGACGATGCGGCTCATCTCCAGCAGGTCGTCGACCAGGACGGCCTGGGCCTGGGCATTGCGCGCGATGGCCTGGATGCCCCGTTGCAGCATGCCGGGCTGCACGCCGGGGTGGGTGAGCACGTTGACCCAGCCGAGGATGGCCGCCAGCGGCGTGCGCAGCTCGTGGCTGATCGCGGCGACGAACTCCTCCTTGGCGCGCGCGGCCTGGTCGGCGGCGCCGCGCGCGGCCTGCTCGGCGGACAGCAACTGATCGCGGCGCAGCTGCAGCTCGCGGCGGTCGGTGATGTCGTGGAAGTAGACGGACAGACCGTCGTGCGAGGGATAGCAATGGCATTCCAGCCAGCGCTCCGGGGCACCYGGCGCCATGGCCTCGAAAGACACGGCCTGACCGCCCTTGGACCGGGCCTTGTCGAAGCCGGCCTCGAACTCGCCGGCGCCAAAGACCTCGCCACTGCGCCGCCCGGTCAGCTCGTCGGCCCCACGGCCGAGCAGCCGGGCGCCCTGCTCGTTGACGTAGCCGATGCGCCCGTCATGCTCGATGAGCAGCAGGCCATCGGTGATGCTGCTC
>NZ_JBFUMO010000550.1:0-3864 GCF_054049355.1 Roseateles sp. P5_E11
GTGCTGCACATGGGCGAGCACCAGTTGCCGCACCAGGGCGCGCATGGTGACGGCGAAGTGCAGGCCTATGCACGGCCGCATGAACTGCAGATCCTGACCGACGAGTCGGCGCACGGCTTGTCGGCCACCGTGGAGCGCGTGCTGTCCTTCGGCGCGAGCGCGCGTGTCGAGCTGATCGGCCCGGATGGCCAGCCGCTGGAGGCAGAGCTGACGCGCGAGGAGGCGGACACGTTGCGGCTGCAAGGCGGGCAGCGCGTGAAGCTGAGCGCGGCACGGTTGAGTCTGTTCGAGGCCGGCGCGGGCATCTAGGGAGGTCACCCCCGCCGGCTGTCCGCTTGCTGGTCGGGTTTGCGTCCGTCCAGGCAAGGGTCAGCGTCGACGAAGTCCGCCGGCGGGCCCTGCCAGGAGCCCGCCATGCCCATCCCCGCCCTGCAGCGCCGCCTGATCGGCCTCGCCGCCCTCGCCGTCCTCGGCGTCTACCACCTCACCCGGCCTGCTCACGCCTGTGGGCTTCCGCGCCCTGCATCGGCCGTCGTGCCCGAGTCCGCTGCCAGTGCCGCCAAACGCCGAAACGACACGGCGCTGCGGTTCGATCCGCCCGCAGCCGGGAAGCTGCGTCCGACCCGGGCCGATTACGAGGACTGCATCGATCACCCTTCACTCGACGGCCTGGTCACCGATTGCTCAGCGCTGCTGCCCGAAACGCCAGCCAAGCCCGCGCGCCCGGCCAAGGCCCGCTGAGCCGCGCCGCACCCGGCTGGCATATTCGGCCCGCGCATGCGCTGCTGCGCATTGCTTCCTTCCTTGATCGCAGGGCGCTGACCACACTGGGGGTTCCACTGTTCAAGGAACACCCAATGAGCATCACCGCCATCAACGTGCGCAACCAGTTCCGCGGCACGATCAAGGAAATCATCGAAGGCCCGGTCGTCTCCGAGGTCGACGTCCTCACTCGCAACGGCGACATCGTCACTTCGGTCATCACGACACGCTCGGTCAAGGACCTGGGCCTGGAGGTCGGCCGCGAGGTCGTCGCCCTGGTCAAGTCCACCGAAGTGTCGATCGCGACGCTGTAAGCCATGGCCTACCAGCCGCCGCGCGTTCTCATCATCCCGGGCCTGAACGACAGCGGCTCGGCGCATTGGCAAACCTGGCTGCAGGGGCAGTACCGCGACGCCCGCCGCGTCACGCAGCGCGACCCGAGCAAACCCGAGTTGGAGCGCTGGGCCGAGCGCATTCAGCGCACGCTGGAAGTGGCGGGTGAAGGGGAATGGCTGGCCGTGGCCCACAGCTTCGGCTGCCTGGCGCTGGCGCGCCACCTGGCTGACCACCCTGACTCCCCCATTCGCGAGGCCCTTTTCGTTGCCCCGGCCGAGCCTGACAAGTTCGGCATCGCCGAGTCGCTGCCCCACCATCGCCTGCCGCGCCGCTCGCGCCTGATCGCCAGCAGCACCGATCCCTGGATGAGCGCCGCCAGCGCCGCGCGTTGGGCGCACCGTTGGGGAGCGAGTTACAGCAACCTCGGCCCGGTCGGGCACATCAATGCCGAGGCCGGCTTCGGGCCCTTCCCGCTGGCCAAGAGCTGGATCGAAGCGGCCCGGGCGCGCGCCGCTGCCGAGCAGCGGCCGCGCCATGCCGAGTTCCGCGAGTGGGCCTTTGCCATCTGAAGTGGCGGCTCGGCAGCCGAGAGTTCAACAGCCGTGGACGAGGAACTCGACCCGCCGGTCGAGCGCGTCGGACAGGTCGTCGCGGCCGTTGCCGATCAGCGCCTGCCTGGAGCCGACGCCACTGCTGGCCAGTCGCGGCGTCAGCTTGGGTGCCACCCGCTTCAACTCGCCCGCGACCATCTCCGCGCGCATCAGCGAAATCCTTTCGTTCACCGGCTCGGCGCCGCTTGCGCTCGTGTGGCCGACCACGTCCAGGCAACTCGGCCGCGCCGCAGCGCGGCGGCCGATCTCGCTCATCCACATCGCATAAGGCAACGCCGTGGTGCCCGGCGGCGACCAGATCGCCGCGGTGCCGGGCTTGAACAGCACCTTCACGCCCAGCCGCTTCTGGTCGAGCCCTTGCTCGACGATGTCGCCGAAGGCCTTGGCCGCCGCCGACCGCTGGCCGAGCCGCATCCGCGTGAGGTACAGCCCGGTGTGCACGCGCAACTGGTTGCCGCCGGGGCTGGCCAGCGCCGTCTCGAACAGCGTGGCGGCTTGCGCATAGCGCTTGGCGGCATAGGCCTCGCTGGCCTCAGCGATGGTCGCAGCCGTCACGATGCGGTCGATGTACAGCGGGTGGATGGCGTCGCCGGGCTTGGTGCCTTGACAGGTGCGCACATAGCCGGTGGTGGCATCGTCCGGCGCCCAAGCCGGTGAATCGGCGAACAGCGGCAACGGCGTCGTGTCTACGCCCTCGGGCAGCGCGAAGGCCAGGCCTTTGCTGACCAGCTTGCCGGTCTTCAGGTCCGCCAGGGCCAGGCAGATCCGGAAGGCTTCGCGCCTGCCCTCGCTCTTGCGCTCGGCATTCACGCCGGTGAAGGTCCCGGTCAGGATCAGCGGCCCGCGCACGACGTTGACCGGGTTGAACGGCTTGACGTTGTAGCGCGGGTACTGCTGGCCGATCAGCTTGACCAGTTGCGCGCCCAGCGTCTGCGTGGCATTCGATTGAAGCCCGGTCACACCGTCCACCAGAGGGTCGATCACCAGCTCCCGGGCCTCGGCCGGCTGCGCATCGGCGAGCAAAGCCGTGGCGGCGCGCAGCACGGCGGCATCGAACGGCAGCGTGGGGGGTGGCACCGGCGCCGGCGGCGGTGCAGGCACGGCGGCCGGGACCGGCGCTGCCGCGGGGGCCGTGGCAGGGCCGGGGGCACCGCAAGCGCCCAAAAGGCTCATGAGGCTCACGGCAGCCAACACCGCCAGCCGCCAGCCGGCCCTGGCCGGCCGGACCTGGAAGACAAAACTGCCGCGTCTGATTCGATGCTGTGTCATGGCGCGCTCGCGTCGGGCCTCGGGAGCCGCAAGCGTATCGCGCCTGCGCGCCCTAGCCGAGCGTTGACTTGAATACCGCCAGCGTCCTCTCCCAGGCCTGCTGCGCCGCCGCGGGGTCGTAGCGTGGCGTCGTGTCGTTGTTGAAGCCGTGCTGGGTGCCGGCGTAAACGAACTGCTCGTAGCGCACGCCCGCCGCCTTCAGCGCGGCTTCATAGGGTGGCCAGCTGGCATTGACGCGCTCGTCGTTGCCGGCGTAGTGCAGCAGCAGCCGCGCCTTGATGCGCGGCACGTCTTCCAGCGCTGGCGCGGCGCCGTAGAAGGGCACGGCCACGGCCAGCTCAGGCACCTGCGTGGCCACATGGTTGGCCAGCGAGCCACCCCAGCAGAAGCCGACCACGCCGACCTTGCCATTGGCATCCGGCAGCGCCAGCAGCCCGCGAGCAGCGGCGACGATGTCTGCACGCGTCTTGCCGGCGTCGAGCTTGCCGAAGAGCTCGCGCGCCTTGTCCTCGTCGCCCGGGTAGCCGCCTAGCGGCGCCAGTGCGTCGGGCGCATAGGCCACGTAGCCGGCGAGCGCGACACGGCGGGCGATGTCCTCGATGTGCGGGTTCAGGCCGCGGTTCTCATGCACGACGAGCACGGCGGGCAGCTTGCCCGCGGCACTTGCCGGCTTGGCCAGATAGCCCTGCACCTTGCCGTTGCCTTGCGGCGAATCGAAGGCCTGGCGGCGCGTCACCAGGCGCGGGTCATCTGGCTTGACTTGCTGGGCCGCGGCGAAATTGGGGCTGAGTGTGGCCAACAGCGCAGCGGCACCAGCCGGGCCACCGGCAAAGCTGGCGGCCTGCTCAAGAAACCCGCGCCGGCTCAGGTCGCCGTGCACGTAGCG
>NZ_JBFUMO010000551.1:0-3846 GCF_054049355.1 Roseateles sp. P5_E11
CGCTGATCCCCTGGATCGACAAGGACCTCGGCAACGGCATGTCCAAGGAAGAGTGGAAGGGCATGGCCGAGACCAACAAGATCCTCGGCTCGGGCGCCATTCCCGTCGACGGCTTCTGCGTCCGCGTCGGCGCCATGCGCTGCCACAGCCAGGCCCTGACCTTCAAGCTGAAGAAGGACGTGCCCCTGGCCGACATCGAGGCCATGATCGCCGCCGACAACGCCTGGGTGAAGGTCGTGCCGAACACGCGCGAAGCCACCATCCGCGACCTGACGCCCGTGGCCGTCACTGGCACGATGACCATCCCCGTCGGCCGCCTGCGCAAGCTGGCCATGGGCCCCGAGTACCTGGGTGCCTTCACCATTGGTGACCAGCTGCTGTGGGGCGCCGCCGAGCCGCTGCGCCGCATGCTGCGCATCCTGCTCGAGCGTTGATAGACCGAACATGCCTTGCGCCCCGCGTGGCGCAAGGCATGATTTGCTTACGGTCTTTTACGGTTTGACCTAGGGTTCACCCGGGCGTCGATATTGGAACGAAGCGACACATCAGGTACCCCTTGAGCATTTCAGCGTATATGCTTGATGCCGTTGTGTTTTTTATTCCAGACTCGACACAGGCTATAACGTGCAGCCCAGCGTGCAAACCAGCGTGCAGACCAGGCTCGTGCCGCGCGTTCTGAAGATCGAGACAGGCGGGGCTTTGTGCCCCGCCTTGTTGCTTTGGGGAATGCCTTGAAAGATTACATCCGCGACGCATTCGAGGGAGTTCGACCCATGGGATTTGCTCGCCATCATCTGGCGCTTGCTGCTGCGCTGCTCGTAGCCGGCGGTGGTGCGCAAGCGCTTGGCCTGGGCAAGCTGAATGTGCAGTCGGCCCTGGGCGAGACCATGCGCGCCGAGATCGACGTCACCAGCCTGACACCCGAGGAGGCGTCGACGCTGAAGGTGCGCGTCGCGCCCCCCGAGTCCTACCGCGCCACTGGCGTGGAATACAACCCGGTGCTGACGTCGACCCAGGTTCAGATCGTGCGCAGCAACGGCCGCACCCTGCTGCGCGTCAGCAGTGATCGCTCGGTCCAGGAGCCGTTTGTCGACGTCATCCTCGAATTGAGCTGGTCCAGTGGCCGCCTGGTGCGCGAATACACGCTGCTGTTCGACCCGCCAAGCCTGCCCAAGCCCGCGCCGATCATTACGGCACCGCCGGCCGTGGCCGCCGCGCCTGCGCCGGCCACCGCTGCGTCGAGCGAGGCTGTTCCCGCACCGGCGCCGGCTGTGACTTCAGCCTTGCCGCGCAACGGTTCCGCATCGGCGCCAGCGCCGGTGGCCRCGGCCCGCCCGCCTGCTGCCGCACCCGCTCCCGTTCGACCACCGGCCACGGCGGCCTCCGAGTACGCCGTGCGCCCTGGCGACTCGCTGTCCAAGATTGCCACGCGCACCCAGGTCAGCGGCATCTCGCTGGACCAGATGCTGGTCGGCCTGTTCCGAAACAATCCCGACGCCTTCATCGACGGCAACATGAACCTGCTGAAGTCGGGTGCCGTGTTGCAGGTCCCGTCCAGCGACTCGCTGGCCGCGGTGCCGGCGCCCGAAGYGCGTCGTGTCATCCTGGCCCAGAGCGCCGATTTCTCGGCCTACCGCCAGCGCCTGGCCTCCGCCGCGCCGACGCTGCAAAACAGCGGGAGCGAGCGCCAGTCCAAAGGACAGGTGCAGGCCGCCGTCGAGGACCGCAAGCCCGCCGCTGCGCCGACGCCCGACAAGCTCACCCTCAGCAAGGCTGGCAGCACCGCCGCCAGCGCCGCCGAGGCCAAGCTGTCCAAGGACACCGAGAAGAAGGACGCCGCCGCCCGCGTGGCCGAGCTGACCCGCAATGTCGAGGAGCTGAAGAAGCTCTCCAGTGCGGCCAAGCCAGCGGCGCCGGCGCCCACCACAGCGTCTGCGCCCGCGCCCGCAACGCCGGTGCTGCCCGCGCCGATCGTGGCGACTGCCGAGCCCGCATCCGCTGCTGCGTCGGCACCGGTTGCGGCTGCGGCAAGTGCGGCCGCGTCCCGTCCTGCGCCGCGCGCCAGTGCACCGCTGGCACCGCCGCCCGCTGCCGAGCCACCGGGCTTCATCGAGCAATTGCTCGACAGCCCCATCGTGCTGCCCCTGGCCGGTGTCCTCGTCGCCGTGCTGGGCGGCCTGGGCCTGTACCGCCTGCGCTCGCGCCGCCCGGCCCATGCAGCCGAGACCGGCTTCCACGAAAGCCGCCTGCAGCCCGATTCCTTCTTCGGCGGCACCGGTGGCCAGCGCGTCGACACGCGCGACGMGCAGAACAGCGGCCAGTCGTCGATGAGCTATTCGCTCAGCCAGCTCGACGCGATTGGTGACGTCGATCCGGTCGCGGAAGCCGACGTCTACCTGGCCTATGGCCGCGACCTGCAGGCCGAGGAAATCCTCAAGGAAGCGCTGCGCGCCAATCCCACGCGCCTGGCCATCCGCCTGAAGCTGCTGGAGGTCTACGCCAAGCGCCGTGACACCAAGGGCTTCGAGCAGCTGGCCGTGCAGCTTTACGCCGAGACCAAGGGTTCGGGCGAGGACTGGGGCAAGGCCCAGGAGCTGGGGCGCGGCATCGACCCGGACAACCCGCTCTATCAGCCTGGCGGCGCGCCCGCTCATGTCGAGGATGGCCCCGAGCTGCGCCCCGAGCCGATGAATGCCAGCACGCTGCCCCAGACTGCGTTGCCGAGCGGCGCGTCGGCCGCTGCTGCGGCGGCTGCGGCTCATATGGCGACCGATGCGATGCGCGGCGGTCCCGACACCGGGCCGGTCAGCGGCTTCGACCTGGCGCTTGATCTGGATCTGGATGCGCCCGAGCCGGTTTCGCCGAATGCGATGGCGGCCACCCAGGCCATGCCCGCGTCGATTGAGCAGGCGCCGATGACGATGGACTTCGACATCTCCAGTCGCGGCACCCGCACGGCACCCCCTGCGCCGGACCTGAACTTCGATCTCAGCAGCATGGGGGGGCTGCCGCCGTCGCCTGCGGTCCCTGCATCGGCGTMCACCGACCTGGATTTCGACTTCGGCGAGCCCACGCTGCCTGGCGAGACGAATCCCGAGGTGCTGGGGGCGGCTCTCGAAGGGCTGGGTGATGACGAAGGCGACCCGCTGCTGCGTCAGCTCGAGCTGGCCGACGAATTCCGTCAGATCGGTGACACCGAAGGCGCCCGCGAAGTGCTCCAGGAGCTGATCCAGCGTGCCAGCGGCCCGTTGCGTGACAAGGCGCAGGCCATGCTGAACGAGCTGCGCTAAGGCTCAGCCGCGATACTTCAACGCCCGGCTTGCCGGGCGTTTTTACTTGGAGCCCATGAGAGTCGCACTAGGAGTCAGCTACCGCGGTGGCGGCTACAACGGCTGGCAGAGCCAGCCGGACGGCCGCACCGTGCAGGATGCGCTTGAAAAAGGCTTGTCCGCGTTCGCTGCACAGCCCATCCGCACGGTCTGCGCCGGCCGCACCGATGCGGGCGTGCATGGCATAAACCAGGTCATCCATTTCGATACCGAGGTCGAGCGCGAGCTGTTTTCCTGGGTGCGCGGCAGCAACCGCTACTTGCCGCCCGACATCGCCATCCAGTGGTGCCGCTTTCCGGGCGACACCTTTCATGCCCGCAATTCCGCGCGTGGCAGGCGGTACGCCTATCTGCTGCTGGAATCGGCCGTGCGGCCGGCCATCGAATCCGGGCAGTGTGGCTGGGTGTTCCGCCCGCTCGACCAAGCTGCCCTCGAAGCCGCCGCGGAACGGCTGATCGGCGAGCAWGACTTCTCGTCCTTTCGCTCCTCGGAATGCCAGGCCGCTTCGCCGGTGAAG
>NZ_JBFUMO010000552.1:0-3805 GCF_054049355.1 Roseateles sp. P5_E11
GTGAGGATCAGCGGCAGCGCATGCGGCTCGGGCGAGCGCACGTGCAGAAAGTGAATCGTCTGGCCGTCGATCTCGGTTGTGAACTGCGGGTGGCGGTTCAGCGCGGCTTCCTGCTGGCGCCAATCGAATCCGTTCAGCCACTGATGGGCCAGTTCACGGACGAAAGCGACGGGCTGGCCGCGGCTCCAGTCCTGGGCCACGGCCTGCGGCCAGCGCGTCTGGCGCAGGCGCTGCTTCAGATCGTCGATGGCGGCTTGCGGGATGTCGATGTGGAAGGGGCGGATGGCAGCGGTCATGGTGGGCTCCAGGTGAGGTGAATCGATGGAACCCAGTGTCCGCAGCGGTCGGTTGGGGGTCTTGTAAAAACCCGCCACGGGGCGCTCGCATTTCTTCATCCACCGGCTGTCCGGAAGCTGTCGCCAGGGCGGCGGCTCTCGTCACACAATGACCGGCGCCGCCTCCCGCGCGGCGGCGTACTTCCAAGACTCAAGGAGCCGCACATGAAAAGGATTTCCCAGCTCAACGCCATCGCGCTCACGGCAGCCCTGCTGCCAGCCGCCGGCTTCTGCGCCGAAACGGCGACCGCACACCCCGGCCAGCACCCGGCCCACTGGACTTACAGCGGCGTGACCGGGCCGGCCAAATGGGCCAGCGTCGACGAGAAGTTCGGCACCTGCGCGATGGGGCAGACCCAGTCGCCCATCGACATCCGCACCACCGACGTCCAGTCGGCTGCCCTGCCCGCGATCAGCTTCGACTACAMGCCCACGCCGCTGAAGATCATCGACAACGGCCACACCGTGCAGGTCAACATCGCGCCGGGCAGTTCGATCACCGTCGGCGACAAGCGCTACGAGCTGCTGCAGTTCCACTTCCACAAGCCCAGTGAGGAACGGGTGAACGGCAAGGCCTATCCGCTCGTGGCTCATCTCGTTCACAAGAGCGAGGACGGCAAGCTGGCCGTCGTGGCGGTGTTGATGGACAAGGGTGCCAGGCTGCCGCTGATCCAGGCCGTGTTCGACAACCTGCCCAAGGCCAAGGAGCAGGAGTCCAGCGTCGCCGGCCTTGGCATCGACCTGAACGCCCTGCTGCCCGACAACCGCGCCTACTACAGCTTCGCCGGCTCGCTGACGACGCCGCCCTGCAGCGAAGGCGTCAGCTGGTTCGTGCTGAAGACGCCGGTGCAGGTGTCTGCCGAGCAGATCGCCCGCTTCGGCCGCGTCTATGCAATGAACGCCCGACCCGTGCAGCCGCTCAACGGCCGGGTCATCCAGGTCAGCCAGTGAGCGGGCGGGCGCTGCTCAGGCGCCCGTCTCCAACAAGGCCCGCAGGCCGGCCTCGTCGAGCACGGGGACGCCGAGGCTGCGGGCCTTCTCCAGCTTGCTGCCGGCCTCCTCGCCGGCGATGACGTAATTCGTCTTCTTCGACACCGAGCCGCTGACCTTGCCGCCCGCCTCCTCGATCAAGGCCTGGGCCTCGTCGCGCGAGAGTGTCGGCAGCGTGCCCGTCAGCACCAGCGTCTTGCCCAGCAGCGGCCGCGGCCGGTCGTCGGCCTCGCCGGCACTTTCCTTCGGTTGGACGCCAGCCGCCAGCAACTGCTCGACAACCTCGACGTTGTGCGGCTGCGCAAAGAAGGTGTGGATGCTGGTCGCGACGATGGGGCCGACGTCGGCCACCTCCAGCAATTGCTCGACGCTGGCGTTCATCAGCTTGTCCAGCGTGCCAAAGTGCCGCGCCAGCTCCTTGGCCGTCGTCTCGCCAACCTGGCGGATGCCGAGCGAAAACAGGAAGCGCGCCAGCGTGGGCGTCTTGCTCTTTTCCAGCGCGTCGACGATGTTCTGCGCGCTCTTCTCGGCCATGCGGTCCAAGGCTGCGAGCTTGGCGACGCCGAGCTTGTAGAGGCCCGGCAGGCTCAGCACGATGCCGGCGTCGACGAGCTGCTCGACCAGCTTGTCGCCCAGGCCTTCGATGTCCATCGCGCGGCGGCCGGCGAAGTGCAGCATGGCCTGCTTGCGCTGGGCCGGGCAGAAGACGCCGCCCGAGCAGCGGTGATCCATGCCGCCGCGCTCGCGCACGACCTCGCTTTTGCAGACGGGGCAGGCGCGCGGCATGTGGAAGTTGGGCACGTAGCTGGCGCGCTCACCGGGCACGCGGCCGACGACCTCGGGGATCACGTCGCCCGCCCGGCGGATGATGACCTTGTCGCCGACGCGCACGCCCTTGCGGCGCATCTCGAAGACGTTGTGCAGCGTGGCGTTGCTGACGGTCGTGCCGCCGACGAACACCGGGTCCAGCCGCGCCACCGGCGTCAGCTTCCCTGTCCGGCCCACCTGCACGTCGATGGCCAGCAGTGTCGTCACCTGCTCTTGGGCCGGGTATTTGTGGGCCACGGCCCAGCGCGGCTCGCGCGTCTTGAAGCCGAGCCTCTGCTGCAGCTCGCGGGAATTGACCTTGTAGACGACGCCGTCGATGTCGAAGGGCAGATCGTCACGCGCAGCCGCCACGCGCTGGTGGAATTCGACCAGGCCCGCCGTACCGGCCGCGACCGTGCGCAGCTTGTTGACGGGCACGCCGAAGTCGGCCAAGGCATCGAGCAGGCCGGACTGCGTCGCCGGCAGCGCCCAGCCCTGCACGTCGCCGATGCCGTAGGCGTAGAAGCTCAGCGGCTTGTCGCGGGCCTGGCGCGAGTCGAGCTGGCGGATGGCGCCGGCGGCCGTGTTGCGCGGGTTGACGAAGGTCTTGTCGCCCTTGGCACGCTGGCGCTCGTTCAACGCCTCGAAGGCGTCGCGCCGCATGTAGACCTCACCACGCACTTCCAGCACCGGCGGGGCGTCACCTTTCAAGCGCAGCGGAATCTGGCCGATGGTGCGCACGTTGTGCGTGACGTCCTCGCCCGTCTCGCCGTCGCCGCGCGTGGCGGCCTGCACGAGCACGCCGTCCTCATAGCGCAGGTTGATGGCCAGGCCGTCGAATTTCAGCTCGGCGTTGTAGTCCACCGCTGCGTCGCCCTCCTTCAGCCCCAGCTCGCGACGCACGCGGGCGTCAAAGGCGATGGCTCCGCCTTCGGTCGTGTCGGTTTCTGTCGTGATCGACAGCATGGGCACGGCATGGCGCACCGGCGTCAGGCCGGGCAGCACGGCACCGATGACGCGCTGGGTCGGCGAGTCCGCCGTCAGCAGCTCGGGGTGGGCCGCCTCGATGGCCTGCAGTTCGGCGAAGAGCTTGTCGTACTCGGCGTCCGGCAGTTCGGGCGCGTCGAGCACGTAGTACTGGTGGGCGTGATGGTTCAGCTGGGCGCGCAGATCGGCGGCGCGGGAGGCGGGGGCGGCGGTCATGGGGGCATTTTGTCGCGGTCGGACAATCCGTCGCATGAGCTCCCGTGTCGACTTCCTGCACGCCGGCCCCGCCGTCGGTTTCGACCAGCCCTTCGAGATGCTGGCCGCCTGTCACGAGCGCGTGCGCCGCAGCCTGGACCTGCTGCAGCGCCTGCATGCACATGTCCAGCAGCATGGCGTGGACGCCCAGGCGCGCGACGCTGCGGCCGATGTGCTGCGCTATTTCGACCGCGCCGGCCCGGCTCACCACGAAGACGAGGAGCGCCATGTGCTGCCGCGGCTGCGCAGGGCTGGCCTGACGGATCTGGCCGATCGACTGCACGCCGATCACGTCGAGATGGGGCGAATGTGGGCGCTGTTGCGCGAGCCTCTGCTCGCATGGACCGGCGGAAGAACCGCGCCTCTTGATGCCAACTTGTTACTTAACTACACAACTCACTATCAGGCCCATTTGGCAGCCGAAGACGATC
>NZ_JBFUMO010000553.1:0-3793 GCF_054049355.1 Roseateles sp. P5_E11
GATTTCTTTCGAGTGCGTGGCGCGGCATATGAACTTCACCCGCGCCGCCGCGGAGATGGAGGTGTCGCCAACCGCGATATCGCGCGCGGTCAAGCAGCTGGAGGCGTCGCTCGGCATCCGGCTGTTCAACCGGACAACGCGCAGCGTCGGCCTCACCGAGGCGGGTGTTCAGCTGCTGGCCGCGATCGCGCCGGCTCTCGACCAGATCCGCCGCTCCGTGCAGGAGGTGGGTGATGTGTCCGGACGGCCCCACGGCCTGCTGAGGATCAATACCTCGTACGTCGCCTACTCGGCGCTGTTCCAGCCGCACCTTCAGAAGTTCCTGCGCCGCTTCCCTGACATCACACTGGAGATGACCGTGGACAACGGTCTCAGCGACATCGTCGCCGGGGGCTTCGACGCCGGGATACGGCTTGGCCACGCACTGCAGAAGGACATGATCGGCGTGCCTGTCGGACCACTTCAGCGGCTGGTCGTCGCGGGGTCGCCGGCCTACCTCAAGGCGCATGGGAAGCCGACCAAGCCTGAGGACCTGCTGCAGCACGACTGCATCCGCCAGCGCATCGGCAATCGAAGCCAGTTCCTCGCGTGGAGCTTCCTGGAAGACAGCAAGGCCTTCACGATTGAGGTGCAGGGGCGCCTCGTATTCAGTKAGATGCGATGCACATTGGAGGCTGCGTGCTGCGGCAACGGCCTGGCCATCGTGTTCGAACAATTCGCCACGCCAGAGCTGCAGGCCGGCAAGCTGGTGCCTCTGCTCGAGCGGTACACGAAGCCCGCTGAGGCGTTCTACCTGTACTACCCCAACCGGGCGCAGATGCCAGGAAAGCTCCGCGCGCTGATCCAGTTCATGCAGGCGGTGAACTGGTCAGAGCCGCCTTGAGCCCCCTGGACATTTCACGTCCGGCGAGGATGCTTGCCGCGGCAGGCGAGTGAACGCCGAGTGACAGCAGCGGCATGCGCTGCATTCGGCCGCCGCGGTGCCGTGGCGCTGACGGAACTCGCCGGCTGCGGTTGTGGGATGCGTGATGCAGAGAATCAGGCAGGAATGCGGCAGGAACGGATGTGCGCAGCGCGGCCTCGATGCCTATCGTAGCAACGCTTGATTCACTTCCATCCGTTCTATGAGCATCATCCTTGTCACCGGCGGCAGCCGGGGTATCGGCGCCAGCGCTGCCGTCGAGTGCGCGAAACGTGGTGAGGGTGTCATCCTGACCTACAGGTCGGATGCCAACCGGCATCGCGCTTCCGTCACGCTCAACGTGCCTGAGACAGCACGAAGTGCGTGAGCAGGCCGACTGGYCTGCCGGTTGCGCCCTTGGCGCGGCCGCCGCTCTGCCAGGCCGTACCCGCAATGTCCAGGTGGCCCCAGGGGTAGTTGCCGACGAAGCGTTGTAGGAACTTTGCGGCCGTGACCGAACCCGCCTTGCCGCCGATGTTGCCGACGTCGGCAAAGGTAGATTTGAGGTCTTCGCCGTACTCGTCGTCCAGGGGCATGCGCCAGCAGGGATCCATGGCGACTTCGCCGGCAGCACTGAGCGCTGCCGCGAGTTCGTCATTGGTGGCGTACATGCCTGAGCGCAGCGCGCCCAAGGCGACGACGCATGAGCCGGTCAGCGTCGCCACGTCGACGACTGCCGCAGGCTTGAATCTCTCGGCATAGGTCAAAGCGTCGCACAAGATCAGTCGACCTTCTGCATCCGTGTTCAGAATTTCGATGGTTTGGCCCGACATCGAAGTGACGACGTCACCGGGCTTGACCGCCCGCCCGCTTGGCATGTTCTCGCAGGCGGCTATGAGCACCACCAGGTTGATCCTTGGCTTAAGCTCGACCACGGCGCGCAGCGTGCCGAGTACGGCAGCGGCTCCGCCCATGTCGAACTTCATCTCTTCCATGCCAGCGCCGGGCTTGAGAGAGATGCCGCCCGAGTCGAACGTGATGCCCTTGCCGATCAAGACAAGCGGCGCTTGGCTCTTGGGAGCGCCTTCGTACTTCGCCACGATGAAGCGCGGCGGAGTATCTGATCCCTTGGCTACCGCCAAGAATGACCCCATGCCGAGTCTTTCAATCCCCTGTTCGTCGAGCACCTCGACCTTGAGGCCGTGCTTGCGCGCCAACGACTTGGCTTGGTCGGCCAAGTAGGCAGGCGTGGCCACATTCGCCGGAAGGTTGGCGCATTCGCGTGCCAGGCTAACGCCGGCACCAATCGCCTCCCCTCGGAGCAGCCCCCCCTTGGCTGCCCTGGCAGACGGCGCATTTCCCTTTTCCGTCAGCAGCGTCAACCGGGCCAGCTTGTAGGCAGCGCTCGCGCTGGGTTTTGTCGCGCTGTACACATACGTTGCTTCCAGTGTCGCAAGCACCGTCTGCTCAGCCAACTGCTCCGCGACTTCATCGCCGAATCCAAGGTACATCACGGACATGGCCGTGGCGCCGCTTCCCTTGAGCTGAGCAAGCGCAGCGGACAGCGCGCGCCGAGCGGCCTTCGAGCTGGCCGTTCCGCTGGCAGCAATCAAGAGCCGACGGGTCTGCACGCCTGCCGTGGCTATCAGCAAGAGTGTCTTGCCTGCCTGGAACTCAAAGTCACCCATGCGCACGCCATCTGAGATCAGCGAGCGCAGCTTGCCGTCCAGGCTGTCGGCGACAGCCTCTCCGGCGATCACGAGGATCAGAGCGTCCGTCTTGTGTGCAGCAAGTGCTCCGAGCGGCGCGGAGGCAGTGGAAAAGATCATGGGCGAGCGGGAAGGAAGGTTGGGGAGGCAGTACTTGGACCATCGAGGCTGCGTGGCCAAGCAGGAACGGGTGCAGCTTTGGTCGCCTTGGCGCGACAGCGCACCTCGGGCTGGCTGGGTATTCTGGGAACGGACCTCTAGAACCCGGGTGCCGCCTTCTGAGCGGATGAGGCGTCCGTGGGAACGGCGTTGCTCACGCCCTGCTGTTCGAGGAATCTGATTTCATCGCTCGCGCCGACGTGGGCAACGGGCAGGAGAGGGCGGCCATCCAGATGGGCGCTGTGTGATTGAGGGCCGTAACCAGCGTCGGGTCCGTCACGGAGCGCTGGCAACCGACCACTCAATGCACGAAGCTGCCGCAGCCTCAGTCATCTTCGAGACCTAGTGCGCCGCAACGACAACGAAGAGGGGAGGCTTTCGCCTCCCCGGCAGATCACTGCAGCGAGTTCTCTACGATGACGGCCGTGTTGCCATCCGTCTCTCCCGGCGCCGGCGCTTCGAAGCGCCCCCCAAGGTACTTGGCCAGGAATTGCTCCGTGACCGTGTTGAAGTAGATGTTGTTGGCTGGACGATGGAAACCATGCCCCTCATCCGGGAAAAGCACGTAGGTGACCGGGATGCCGTTGGCCTTCATGGCAGCCACCATCTGGTCGCTCTCGGCCTGTTTCACGCGGGGATCGTTCGCACCTTGGCCGACCAGCAGCGGCTTCTTGATGCGCGACGCACGGTGCACCGGAGACCGCTCCTTCTGCAAGGCCAGCCCCTCCGGCGTAGACGCGTCGCCGATCATCTGGAAGAACTGAACCTTCGCTGCCTCCCAATAGGGCGGGATCGAGGCAGCAAGCGTCTCAAGGCTTGACGGGCCGACGATGTCGACGCCACATGCGTACAGATCCGGGTTGGCCGTCATGCTCCAGAGCGTCGCGTAGCCGCCGTAGCTGCCACCCATGATGCAGATGCGCGCTGGATCGGCGATGCCACGGTCGACAGCCCAGCGCACGGCGTCGACCAGGTCGTCATCCATCCTGCCGCCCCATTCACCATCGCCGGCACGGATGTACGC
>NZ_JBFUMO010000554.1:0-3791 GCF_054049355.1 Roseateles sp. P5_E11
GCTTCTGAATAGACGACGACGGACTTGATGCCGAGTTCTCGGCACGCTCGTTGAATGCGCAGAGCGATCTCTCCGCGATTCGCAATAAGGACCTTCTTAAACATCGAGTGGCCTCACTCGATCACGAACAGCGGTTGTCCGAACTCTACGGCCTGGCCGTTCTCGCACATGACCTTGGTGATCGTGCCGCTCTTGTCGGCTTCGATCTCATTCATGATCTTCATGGCCTCGATGATGCAGATGGCTTCGCCTTCCTTGACCTGCTGGCCAACGTCGGCAAACGGCTTGGCGTTGGGGCTGGACGCACGGTAGAAGGTGCCGACCATCGGCGACTTGACGATATGGCCGGTCTCGACCGGCGCGGCGGCCGGGGCCGCTGCGGCGGCGGGCATGGCGACCTGGGCCGGTGCATGGGCGACGGGAGCGGCGGCGTAGACCGGCTGCATGGCCACGGCGGCGGCCGGGTCAGCCTTGACGATGCGGACCTTGCCGTCGGCCTCGGTGATTTCCAGTTCGGAAATATTGGATTCCGAAACCAGGTCGATCAGGGTTTTGAGCTTGCGAAGGTCCATCTTGGCTCCAGGCGGTGTTGTTGTTGTGGGGGAAGAGAAAAAGCGGCGCGAGACCGGAGGTCAGGCGCCAGCTTCCAACGATTCAAGGGCGTGGCGCAGCGCAAGGCGGTAGCCGTTGGCGCCGAGGCCGCAGATGACGCCCACCGCCAGCTCACTCATATAGCTGTGGTGGCGGAAGGCTTCGCGGCGGTGGATGTTCGACAAATGAACTTCGATGAAGGGCAGGGCCACAGCCGCCAGCGCGTCACGGATGGCGACACTGGTGTGGGTGTAGGCGGCCGGATTGATGATGATGAAGCGCGTGCCGTCGGTGCGCGCAGCCTGGATGCGGTCGACCAATGCTCCCTCGTGGTTGCTCTGGAAGCTGTTCAGCGTGGCGCCGGCATCCGTGGCGATCTTGCCGAGTTCGGCATCGATCTGCGCGAGAGTCTGCGCGCCGTAGACCTCGGGCTCGCGGGTGCCGAGCAGGTTGAGGTTGGGGCCATGCAGGACGAGAACTTGCATCAAACATGTGGCGGCGCGCCTGCCCGAAGGTCTAGAGAGTCGCCACTAAATTGAGGAAGGGCGAACTTTACGCGTTTTGGACCCGATTTCCTGCTGGATAGGGAAATTCTCGGGGGCGCGTCAGCTTCGGGCCAATTGGCGCAGTTCTTCCAGGCGGCTCACGCCCAGACGCCGCCAACTGATCTCGCCGGTCTCGTCGAAAACGACGGAAAAGGGCAGGCCGCCGGCCGCATTGCCCAGTTCCCGCACCAGCCCCAGGCCTTCCGGCCCGGCCAGCGCGACCGCGAAGTCCAGCGGCGTCTTCTGCAGGAAGGCCTTGACCGGCTCGGCCTGATCCACCGCCAGGCCAAGGACCTGCCAGCCCTTGCCCTTGGCTTCCTTGTAGAACTGGTTGATCTCCGGCAGTTCCTTGACGCAAGGCGGGCACCAGGTGGCCCAGAAGTTGACCAGCAGGGGCTGGCCGCGCCAGCGGGCGACGTCCAGGTCGCTACCGTCCAGGGCAGGGAAGCGTCGCGCCCAGAATGCTTGGGCGACGATGGAAGCCACCGGTGGGTTCAGCTTGCGCCAGGCGAAGGCGGCGCCCAGGGCTGCGGCCCCGACGCCRGCGCCGGCCAGGATCAGGCGGCGGTTGATGGGCGTCATTCGGCGGCCTCCAGGAGGTTTTGCAGCGCGGCCAGGTCGCCGCGCTCGGTCATGCCGCGCGCGTCGGGCTTGAGGGCGCCGCGCAGGTCGTCGAAGTCCAGGATGGTCAGGCACAGCGTCACCCGCTCGCCGAGGGCGGCGCAAGGTGCATCCAGGATGAGCATGTCGACCTGCCGGCCACGGCCGGCTGTCGTTTCGGCCACGTCGAAGTTGATGCCGCGATCCAGCAAGGCGATCTCGGCCGCCTTGCTGTCGTCGCAATACAGCTGCAGGTGAACATTGGACAGCCGTGTCGCCGTGCCGCGCCAGACGGCGCCAGTCAGGTGCGGGCGGAACTCGGCCAGGCGCGCCATCCACTGCGCGGCCAGCTCGCGCAGGGCCCGCAACTCGGCCGGCTGAGTGTCGGCATGGAAGATGGCGATGTGCTCGCGCACGGCGTCCTCGACCTCGTCGTTGCCAGGCAAGGCGGCGCGCGGCGCGCCCAGGTCGCGGGCGGCGCGCTGCTTGGCCGGGCCCCAGTCCATGCCCTCGTCGACGATGAGGCGGGCGGCGGCAGCGGCGATTTCTTCGGTGAAGTCGCTCATGTCAGTGGCGCGCGGCCGTCCGAAGCACTGACGCGCCCCCTCGGGGGGCAGTGAGCGAAGCGAGCGTGGGGGTGGTCATGGCGTTTGGGCGCTGTTCATGCGGCCGACGATGAGGCCGGCCCGGCCCATGACATAGGCCGAGCCCGGCTGGCGCTCGAAGCGCTTGGGCGCCGGCAGCATCACCGCCAGCCGCGCGGCCTCGAAGGCGCCCAGGCGTGACGCATCCGTGCGGAAGTAATGCCGCGCCGCGGCCTGGGCACCGAACAGGCCTTCCCCCCATTCGACACTGTTCAGGTAGATCTCCAGGATGCGCTGCTTGCTCAGCAGGCCTTCCAGCATCAACGTGAGGATCAGCTCCTGGCCCTTGCGCAACAGCGTGCGCTCCCCGGAAAGGAACAGGTTCTTGGCCAGCTGCTGGGTGATCGTCGAGCCGCCGATGACCTTGGCCACACCCTTGCCGCGAGCTTCCACGCGGGCCTGTGCCTTCTCGTTCTTCTTCCAGGCGCCCTTGAGGGCCTCCCAGTCCACGCCGCCGTGCTGGGCGAAGCCGTCGTCCTCGCTGGCTATGACGGCGCGCTTGAGCGTGGTGGCCAGTTGGGCGTCGTTCACCCACTGCTGGCTCCAGGCGACCTGCTGTTTTTCCTTCAACAGGCGCACGGCCTCGCTGCGCTGGAAGCTGGTGGACTGCGGTGCGAGGACGTTCATCAGCGCGATCCGGCCGGCAAACCAGAGTTGCAGGCAAATGACGGCCAGGGCCAGCACAGCGACGAGTCGGCCGATGTGGCGGATCACAGAGCGGCCCTCAGCTCGGATCTCAGCGCTTTCAGCACCGGCGCCGTGTCTGGCCGCACGCCGCGCCAGAAGAAGAAGGCCTCGGCCGCCTGCTCGACAAGCATGCCCAGACCGTCGCGCGGCTCGGCGCCGTGGGCGGCGGCCCAGTCCAGAAAACCTTGCGCCTTGGGGCCGTACATCATGTCCAGCGCCAGCGCGCCGCGGGCCAGCACGCGGGCATCGACCGGCGAGGCCGCGCCGGCGAGGCTGGTGCTGGTGGCGTTGACGACGATGTCTTGCGCAGCGGGGGCCTCCGCCAAGGTGACCGCGGCAAGGGGGACGCCCAGGTCGGCATGGCTGGCCACCAAGGCCTGGGCATTGCCCACTGAGCGGTTGGCGATGGTGATGCGCGCCGGCCTGGCCGCGATCAGGCTGCCCAGCACGCCCGCCGCCGCGCCACCGGCGCCCACCAGCAGCACCTGCAGGCCTTCCAGCGGCCGGCGGGCGTTGCGCTGGATGTCGTTGACGAGACCGACGCCGTCGGTGTTGTCGCCCACCCAGCCCCCTTCGTCGAAGCGCAGCGAGTTGACGGCGCAGGCCAGCGCGGCGCGTTCCGTATGTTCGGTGGCCAGCGCAAAGGCATCGAACTTGAAGGGTACGGTGATGTTGCAGCCCTTGGCGCCAGCGGCCGCGAACGCGCGCAGCGTGGCCTCGAAGC
>NZ_JBFUMO010000555.1:0-3779 GCF_054049355.1 Roseateles sp. P5_E11
CCCTTGAGGATGAGCTTGCCGCCCCATTGCTCTTTGACCCAGGCGATGTCGGCCCAGGACAGGCGCGGGTCGAACTGCTCGTTGGTCCAGGCCGAGAGAGACCGCATGTCGCTGACGCCCTTCACATGACCCACGAGGTTGCGGAAGGTGTGGCGCTTGGTGCCGGCCATGCCCAGGCACCAGCGTGGCTTGGTCATCAGGTTGAGGATGTTGGCCAGCGTCGGCCGCGGCGGCGCGGTGAGGCCGTTCTTCAGGTCCTTGTGGCGCTGGCCGATGACCTGCAGGTCCAGCGTCAGCACCAGGGCCGAGCACTTGGCGGCCTTGCAGCGGTCGATCATGCGGGCCATGGCCTCGCGGTCGCGCATCATGTAGAGCTGGAACCAGAACGGCGCCGAGGTGTTCTCGGCGATGTCCTCGATGGAGCAGATGCTCATCGTGCTGAGCGTGAACGGGATGCCGAACTTCTCGGCCGCGCGCGCCGCGTGGATCTCGCCGTCGGCGTGCTGCATGCCCGTCAGCCCCACGGGGGCGATGGCCACGGGCATCTTGGCCTGCTGGCCCACCATCTTCACGGCCGTGCTGCGGCCTTCCATGTTGACGGCCACGCGCTGGCGCAGCTTGATGGCCTGGAAGTCGCTCTCGTTAGCGCGGTAGGTCGTCTCCGTCCAGGAGCCGGAATCGGCGTAGTCGTAGAACATGCGCGGCACTCGCTTCTCGGCGAGTTGGCGCAGGTCTTCGATGCAGGTGATGACGGGCATGGCGGACTGGTCGGAGTGAGGCCGCGATGCTAGGCCCGCACCGCACCGGTCGCCCCGGAAAAAAACTCAGCCGGGTCGAGAGGAGTTTTCCGCTTCGAGCGCGCGGCAATGCGCATGCAGCCACTCGGCGAAGGCCTCGGATGCCGGGCTGGCGCGGTGGCGAATGAGGCCGTAGTGGCGCTCGGCCGGCACGGTCAGCGCAAACGGCTGGACGAGGCGGCCTTCGGCCAGCTCGTGGCGGGCGAGGCTGAGCCGGGCCAGTGCCACGCCCTGGCCGGCCAGGGCCGCGGCCAGCGTCAGGCCCAGGTCGACGAAGCGCGGGCCTTCGTCCGGCTCGGGCACGTCGCCCAGGCCGGCGGCGCGCAGCCAGGGCGCCCAGGGCTGCAGCGGCGTGCGCAGCAGCGGCAGGGCGAGCAGGTCGGCCGGCTCGCGCAGCGGTTCGTGGCGGGCCAGCAGGGCGGGCGCGGCCAGCGGCGTGAGGCGGTCGCGCAGCAGCACCTGGGCGGGCGCGATGTCGTCCGGCACGGCGCCGTGGCGGATCTCCATGTCCGCCCCCGCGTCGCCCTCGGCCAGCAGCGGGACTGACAGCGTCAGCTCCAACTCCACCTCGGGGTGGGCTGCCGTGAAGCCGGGTAGCGCGGGCACCAGCAACTGGCGGGCGAAGGTGGGCGTGGACGTCACGCGCAGACGCTCGCGCTGCTGGCTGGCGCGCTGGTGCAGCGGCATGGCCTGCAGCAGGGCCAGGGCCTGGCGTACCTGGGGCAGGTACTCGTGGCCGGCGGAGGTCAGGGTCAGGCCCTTGGCGGGTTGACGCAGGAACAGGGGCTGGCCCAGCCGCTCCTCCAGCCCGGCCACGCGCTTGGCGACGGCGCTGGCCGTCAGCGCGAGTTCGGCGGCGGCGGCCTCGAAGCCGCCCGTGCGGGCCACGGCCTCGAAGGCGAGCAGAGCGTCGAGCGAGGGCAGGCGGATGGCGCGCGAGGACATGGGGTCATCCTACCCAGCCACCCCCCCGGAGCAGGCGAGGGGATGCGGTGCGTCAGAAGTTGATCGTCGTCGGCCCGGCGTCGCGCGACGGCCGGCGCAGGTATTGGCCCAAGGTGCCGGCCATCGCCGCCACGACACCCGCGGCCAGCCGCAGGGCTTGGGGCCTCGCAGCATTTGCGTGACCAAGCCTGGGTGTATCGCCGGGCTGCGCGATGGCGTGCACCAGCGCCAACTCCTGCTGGCGCTCCTGCACGAGGAAGAACATGCGGTTCGGGTCGGCAAAGCGCTGCGCCAGCGCGCGAACCGCCTTCAGCTCGTGGCTGCGTACCCGCACACCTTGCGGGCTCAAGGTGCAGCCCAGGGCACGGCTGCGCAGGTAGAGCGACTTGGCCGCCAGGCGGTCGGGCAGGCAGCCCACGCCGGCGTATAGGCAGTTGGCGAGGTTGAAGGTGGCCTCGGCGTGGCCCATGGCCGCCGCCGTCACGTAGGCCGACAGGCCCGCTGCTTCGTCGACCGGGCCGCCTCGGCCGGTCATCAGCGCCCGCCCGAGCTGGAAGCGCCCGATGGCGCTGCGCCGGGACGCGGCCTGTTCCAGCACCCGCCGCGCCTGCGCCGGGTCCGCGGCCATGCCCAGCCCTTCCAGCTGGCACAGCCCCAGCATGGCGAGCCCGTCCTTGTCGCCGCTGTCTGCCGCGGCACGGAACCAGCCCACCGCGCGCTCATAGTCCGGCGGGTTGGCATGGAACAGGGCCATGCCGTGCTGGAGTGGGTCTACGGGCTGCGCGTTGAGGGCCATGGGCGGGGTCGGCCCCAGGTTGAGGATATTCATGCAGCAGGCGGGCGTTGGAGGTCGATATTGCGACCTGGTTTGGGCGGCCCGAGAGGTGCTCAGGCGCCCGGCAAGGCGTATCCCTGAATTGTTGGTGGGCCGGGCAGCAGGGCAGGGCTGCGCGGCGTGCAGTAATGCTGCAAATTGCCGCAAACCGAGGAGCTCGGCGAGAATTTCAAGGCTTCAGCGGCGGGCCGGCCACCCTGCGCCGGCCGCCACCACAACGCGAACTCCGCCCGACACCATGAGCTTTTCAGTCCTCGCCAAATACGCCATGGAACTGCCTGGCGCCACGCAGGACATCAAATGGGGCGCCGACTGGGTGGCCAGCGTCGGCGGCAAGATGTTCTTCGTCGGCGGGCCACACCCCGGCAAGTGGACGCATTGCAGCTTCAAGGTCGACGAGCACCGCTTCCTGGAGCTGACCGGTGTGCCCGGCATCGCGCCCGCGCCTTACGCGGCGCGGTATCACTGGGTGGCGGTGGAGGATGCGAAGGCGCTGCCCTTGTCGGAACTCAAGGCACTGGTGAAGCGCTCGCATGAGCTGGTGGCTGCCAAGCTGCCGAAGAAGCTGCGGCTGAGCCTGGGCCTGGCCGAGTAGGTCCGGGCCGAGAGCGTGCACCGCGTGACTCGCGCATTGGGCGCCAGCGAAACGCTCAGCTGGATTGGGCGCGCCACACCAGAACGGGCACTTCGGTGTGTGCAAGCACGCGCTGGGTCTCGCTACCGAGCAGCAGCCCGGTCAAGCCCTTGCGGCCATGCGAAGCCATCACGATCAGGTCGCACTGCAGGCGCTTGGCGACACTGCAGATGGCGTCATGGGGATGGTCGTTCTGTTCCATCAAGGTCTCGCAGGGCACCTTCGCTTCGTTCGCCACGTCGCTGACAAACTTGAGGTAAAGGTCCGCGTGGGCCCGCACGTCTGTCGCGAACTGATCGCGCGAACCCTCCAACTCAGACGCTCGATAGGTCAGCACATGAAAGGCAGGCGTGGCGTAGAACGCCGTCACCCGCGCGCCGGAAAGCCTTGCCAACTCGACGCCATGAAAGACCGCTTGCTCGGAGAACCGAGACCCATCGGTCGGAAGCAGGATGTGCTTGAACATGATGCACCTCTGGCTAGAAGCCGGGCACTCGCACGTCAGAGCAGGCCTAGCATCACCTGCCCAGGTGACCCGACCGGACCCGGCTTGCAGGCAGGTCGTCTG
>NZ_JBFUMO010000556.1:0-3773 GCF_054049355.1 Roseateles sp. P5_E11
GGCAACGACGTCCTTGTAGGCCTCGGCCACGTCGGTCTCGGCCAGGTGGATGGCCGGCGTGCCCTGGTTGGAGGCCTGCAGCACGCTCTCGCTCTCGGGGATGACGCCGATCAGCGGCGTGCGCAGGATCTCGTGGATGTCGTCCAGGCTCAGCATCTGGCCGCCCTCGACCCGGTTCGGGTTATAGCGCGTGATGAGCAGGTGCTCCTTCACGGGCTCGCCGCCTTCGATGGCGCGCTTGGTCTTGCTGCTCAGCATGCCGAGGATGCGGTCGCTGTCGCGCACCGACGAGACCTCGGGATTGGTCACCACCAGTGCCTCGTCGGCGTAGTGCATGGCCATCAGCGCACCGGTCTCGATGCCGGCCGGCGAGTCGCAGACGATGAAGTCGAACTCCATCGCCTTGAGCTCGTTGAGCACGCGCTCGACGCCTTCCTGCTTCAGCGCATCCTTGTCGCGCGTCTGCGAGGCGGCCAGGATGTAGAGCTTGTCAAGCTGCTTGTCCTTGATGAGGGCCTGCGTCAGCTTGATCTCTTCGTTGACGACGTTGATGAGGTCATACACCACACGGCGCTCGACGCCCATGATGAGGTCAAGGTTGCGCAGGCCAACATCGAAGTCGATGACGCAGGTCTTGTGGCCGCGCATCGCGAGGCCGGTGGCGAAGCTCGCGCTGGTGGTGGTCTTGCCGACCCCGCCCTTGCCGGAGGTGACGACGACGATCTTGGTCATCTGGAGCTTTCCTGTTCGTTCAGTTCAATCGGGTTCAGAGCACTTCAGAGGGCGAGTGGCAGCATCAGCAGCTTCTCGCCATCGAGCAGGACCTGGGCCGGCTTGCCCGCCACGTCGGCCGGCAGCGGGTTCTCGGTCGTGCGGTAGATGCCGGCAATCGACAGCAGCTCCGCCTCCAGGCTGTGGGCATAGATGCGGGCCGACGTGTCGCCGCGCGCGCCGGCGATGGCCTTGCCGCGCAGCGGTGCGTAGACATGCACGCTGCCATCGGCGATGACTTCGGCGCCGTGGTTCACCAGCGCCAGCACGACGAGGTCGCCGCCCTTGGCATAGATGCGCTGGCCGGAGCGCAGCGGCTTGTCGATGACCAGGGTCGGCGCAGGTGCGGCGGGCTTCTCGATGATCTTTTCGACGGTGATCTCACGAACCACCTCACGCACTGTCTCGGCCGGCGCGGCACTGCGTTCACCCATCGGCTCGTCGGCCGCGTCGGCCAGGCCCAGCTCATGCGCCGCGGCCAGCTCCTCGGCCGTCGCACCGGCCACGGCCACTGGCTGCAGCTGGCTGTTGCGCAGCAGCTCGACGATCGCCCGCAAATCAACCGGTGCCGGCCCGTCCAGGGCCAACGGTGCCTGGCCTTCGACCGGCGCGGCCACGGTGGCCGGCGCACGCGCCAGCTGGCTCAAGTCGATGACAACGGGCTCATGCTCGAAGCCGCCGGCGCCCGCGCGCTGGGCCCAGTCGGCGGCCAGCTCGGCCATGTCGGCGCTGTGCAGCACCAGGCCCAGCAGGCTGAAGCGGCGCGACTTCAATTCGAAAGTGCCGGCGCGCGCTGCGCTCTTGCCGCGTCCGCCACTTTCCCTCGTCAAATCCGCCATTGCGCCGCTGCCGCCCGTTCAAAAGGGCGCGAGTTTAGCCGCCACCCCCGCCTTGCCTGTTGGGGCTGCCCCCAGGCGGCACTCGCGATGGCGCCTCAAAAACGGGCATTGCGGGCGGCCGGCTGGCCGATCAAGCACTTAGCGCCGCTGTCGTCAGCCGGCCCACAGACTTGTCCACAGCAGACGGGGACAAAGCGCGTCGAAATGTCCTTCCAAACCGTGACATCCGCACTTGGTGCCTTGACTTATCCCCAAATCTGGAAGGCGTCAAGCCCCGCCAGCCCTCATGCCCCCTGGCCCGTGAGCTCGCCCCGCCATTCCGCTAAGTTATTGATTCATATAAGCGAACCGAGGGTGCCTAGAAATTGAGCAACCTAAGCGGACCCGCATTCCATAAGGGCTTGGCTGCGATGGCGGCGGGTTCTCCACAAAGTTTTCCACAGACTCGGTGGATAGCTTTCAGAAGCGTTACAAATCAGTGACTTAAGCGAGGTCCTTGAGGCGCTGTGGAGCTTTCGGCTGCAACTTGGAAGCGCTCAACGCGCCATCGCAAGCTACATTGGGCCGACCACCTCAAGGAGAGTCCATTTTGGCTACCCCGAACTACAGCTATGAAAAACGCCAGCGCGAGCTGGCCAAGAAGCGCAAGGCCGAGGAAAAGCGCCAGCGCAAGATCAGCGGCAAGCCCGACGAACCCGACGCCCCCGATGAGCCTCAGGCCGATGGCGAGGCCGCAGCCGACCCGGCCGCCCCCGTTGACCCGCAAACCTAGAATCCGCAGTTCCGCCCGCCAGCTCCGTTCCCAGCGCCCATGCCCCGCCAGCTCTTCGTCACCACCGCCCTACCCTATGCGAACGCCGGTTTCCACATCGGCCACATCATGGAGTACACCCAGGCCGACACCTGGGTGCGCTTCCAGCGCATGGCGGGCCACGAAGTGCACTTCGTCTGTGCGGACGACGCCCACGGCGCGCCGATCATGATTTCGGCCGAGAAGGCCGGAAAGACGCCGCAGGACTTCGTCGCCGGCATTGCCGCCGGCCGCAAGCAATACCTCGACGGCTTTCACATCAGCTTCGACAACTGGCATTCGACCGACGGACCAGAGAACCACGAGCTGTCCAAGGCCGTCTATCTCGCGTTGCGCCACAACGAGCTGATCTCGACCAAGACCATCGAGCAATTCTTCGACCCGGCCAAGTCGATGTTCCTGCCGGACCGCTTCATCAAGGGCGAGTGCCCCAAATGCGGCGCGAAGGACCAGTACGGCGACTCCTGCGAGGTCTGCGGCGCCGTCTATGCGCCCACCGAGCTGAAGAACCCTTACTCGGTGCTGTCCGGCGCGACGCCGGTGCTCAAGACCAGCGAGCACTACTTCTTCAAGTTGAGCGACCCTCGCTGCGTCGGCTTCCTGACGCAATGGACCCAAGAGGCAGGCCGGCTGCAGCCCGAGGTGCTGAACAAGATTCGCGAGTGGTTCGAGACCGACGAGGATGGCAACAACAAGCTCAGCGACTGGGACATCAGCCGCGACGCGCCTTATTTCGGCATCGAGATCCCCGATGCGCCGGGCAAGTATTTCTATGTCTGGCTGGACGCGCCCATCGGCTACCTGGCCTCGCTGAAGAATTACTTCGGCAAGACTGGCAGGGACTACGACGCGTTCATGGCCGACCCGTCGGTGGAGCAGATCCACTTCATCGGCAAGGACATCACCTACTTCCACACGCTGTTCTGGCCGGCGATGCTGCATTTCAGCGGCAAGCATCTGGCCGACGGCACCTACGTGCCGCGGAAGACCCCCAACCACGTCTTCGTGCACGGCTTCATGACCGTCAACGGCGGCGAGAAGATGAGCAAGAGCCGCGGCACCGGCCTGGACCCGCTGAAGTACCTCGCTCTCGGCCTGAACGCCGAGTGGCTGCGCTACTACATCGCCGCCAAGCTCAATGCCAAGGTCGAGGACATCGACTTCAACCCCGAGGACTTCGCGGCCCGCGTCAACAGCGACCTGGTCGGCAAGTTCATCAACATCGCGTCGCGCGCCGCGGGCTTCCTGACCAAGCGTTTCGACGGCCATCTCAGCGGCGACCTCGGCGTCGAAGGCCGCATGCTGCTGGACGCACTGCGCGCCCCAAGCGATTCGATCGCCCAGCTCTACGA
>NZ_JBFUMO010000557.1:0-3763 GCF_054049355.1 Roseateles sp. P5_E11
GCCTGGACCAGGCCATCAGCCGCGGCCTGGCGTACGCGCCCTATGCCGACCTGATCTGGTGCGAGACCGGCAAGCCCGACCTGGCCTTCGCCAAGGCCTTCGCCGACGCCATCCATGCCAAGTTCCCCGGCAAGCTGCTGGCCTACAACTGCTCGCCGAGTTTCAACTGGAAGAAGAACCTGGACGACGCGACCATCGCCAAGTTCCAGCGCGAACTGGGTGCCCTGGGGTACAAGTTCCAGTTCATCACGCTGGCCGGCTTCCATAGCCTGAACTACTCGATGTTCGAACTGGCCCATGGCTACGCCCGTCACCAGATGAGCGCTTTCGTCGAGCTTCAAGAGAAGGAATTCGCCGCCGCCGAGAAGGGCTTCACCGCTGTCAAGCACCAGCGCGAAGTCGGCACCGGCTACTTCGACGCCGTCACGACGACCATCGAGGCCAACGCCTCGACGGCCGCCCTGAAGGGCTCGACGGAAGACGAGCAGTTCTTCGACGCCAAGCACGGTTAAATCAGTCGGCTTCAACTCCTGACTTTTGTGGCCCGCTTCGGCGGGCCTTTTTTATGGCGTTGTGAGTGTTTGCCCGGTCGTCACGGTCGTGTCATATTCATGTCAAACACTCGTGGCCATGAACAACACAACGACAACAACAAAGTTCAGCCTCGCACATCGTCTGGGCACCTGGGTCGGCCGGCGACGCGAGGCCCGATTCCGCCAGGCGCTGCGCCGCCAGTGCCCGCCGGCCACGCTGGCGGCCGAGCAGATCCCGCCCGAGGTCCGCGCTGCATGGATGCGGCAAGCCCCCAATGACTTCCCTGGCCTTGCCGTCGATGAGGCGGCCTGGCTGCGCTGCTCCACAGGCCTGGCCCAGTTCTTCGAGGCCTGCCGGCTGCAGCAGGCTCAGGGCCCCTGCGCCTTGCCCAGCAGGGCGGCGGATTCGGTGTGGCATGTCTGGCTGCAAACGGATGCTGGCGGGCTGGCTGCCTGGCAGCAACGCTACTTCGGCCAGTATGTCGAACATCGCGAAGCCGAGGCATTGGGCGCGCCTCTGGATGAATGCCTTGCCCGCGCCTGGGCCGGCGCCTGCCGCAGCGAAGGGCGCAGCCCGATCGCGCAGCGGCTGCCCTTCCTGTTCGCGCTCGACGGCCTGATGCGCCTGCCCACCGGCTGGGCCTATGGTCATGAGCGCGGTGTGCTGGTGCACCGCCAGATCGACGGCTTTGGTCAGTTCAGCGGCAGCTCGACGGCTCATGCCGCTGTCGGTGCTGCCGGCTTGGCGGGCCTGGGGCTGCTCAGTGCCTCAGAGGCCCAGGCGATGCAGCGCCGCCGTGATGACAGCGGCAGCGGCGATGGCGGCTTCAGCTGGGGCTACAGCTTCAGCGATGGCGGCAGCAGCGACTGTGGCAGCAGCGATGGCGGTGGTGCCAGCTGTGACGGCGGTGGCGGTAGCAGCTGCGGCGGCTCGGGCTGCGGAGGCRGCGGAGGCAGTTAGGGAAGCGCTGAACAAGTCCCTCGCGCGCAGCGCATCCCTGCTTTGGGCGGTCTGCGGCGTTGCAAATGCTCGCCATAGCAAGGGCTATGGCTGCGCGTTGCGCCTGGCAGCCCATCCCAAACCAGGGCGCGCTGCATCGCGGGGACTTATTCAGCGCTTCCTTAGCGCCGCGCCACCTGGAAGGTGCCGACCGCGCCGTTCAGCGTCGTCGCCTGCTCGCGCAGGCTCTCGGCCGCGGCGGTCGACTCCTCCACCAGCGCGGCGTTCTGCTGCGTGACCTGGTCGAGCTGGGCAATCGCGATATTGACCTGGGCGATGCCGTCAGACTGCTCGGCCGTGGCGGTCGTGATCTCGCCCATGATGTCCTTGACGCGTTGCACGGCGCCCACGAGTTCACCCATCGTCTTGCCCGCCTCGGCCACCAGCCGCGAGCCCGCTTCCACGCGCTCGACACTGCTGCCGATCAGGCTCTTGATCTCCTTGGCCGCATCCGCCGAGCGGCCGGCCAGCGAGCGCACTTCGCTGGCGACAACCGCAAAGCCGCGCCCCTGTTCACCGGCTCGCGCCGCCTCGACGGCCGCGTTCAGCGCCAGGATGTTGGTCTGGAAGGCGATGCCGTMGATGACGCCGATGATGTCGGCGATCTTGCGCGAGCTGGCATTGATCTCGTCCATGGTGTGCACGACCTGGCCGACCACCTCGCCGCCGCGCTGAGCCACGTTGGCGGCCGAGACCGCCAGCGTGTTCGCCTGGCCGGCTGACGCCGCCGACTGCTGCACTGTGCCGGTCAGCTCCTCCATCGCACTGGCCGTCTGCTCCAGGCTGGAGGCTGCCTTTTCTGTGCGGGCGCTCAGGTCCTGGTTGCCACTGGCGATCTCGGCCGACGCGGTGCCGATGGATTCGGCCGAATCGCGGATGCTGCCAATCGTCTGCGCCAGCGTTTCGCGCATGCGTCGCAGCGTCGTCTGCAGCTTGCCGATTTCGTCGGAACTCGCGATCTGCCCCGCGCCCGAGCGCATCAGGTTGCCGTCCGCCACGCGCTCGGCCAATTCGTTGGCTGCCGCCAGCGGCAGCGTGATGCTGCGCGTGATGCTCCAGGCAGCGGCCACGCCCAGGCCCAGCATGGCGAGGCCGAAACCCAGCAGCAGCAGGCGGCCGTTGCTGTTGGCGGCGTCGATGCCGGCCGCGGTCTGGTCGATGGCCTTGCGCTGGTAGTCCAGGAAGTCCTGCATCTTGGCCAGATACACCTTGGAGCCGGGCACGAAGACATCGGTCAGCAGCTTGTCGGCCGCCTCGGCCTGGCCGTCCTTCTTGAGCTTGACGATCGTGTCGCGCGAGTCGATGTAGATCTTGCGTGCCTTGCCGACTTCATCGAACAGCGTCTGCTCCTCGGGCGAGCGGATCAGCGCTTTCAGCTTGTCCTGCATCTCGCTGGACGACTTGGTGGACTGCGCCTGATCCTCCTTGAACAGCTCGACCAGCGAAGCGTCGGAGCTCTTGGCGATGGCCATGGTGCGGCGTACGCCCGAGTTGATGTTGCGGTTCCAGTCCGCAATCAGCCTCTCCTTGGTCAGCGGCTCGTCCATCATCTGACGCGTCGCCGCGGCCGTCGAGGCCAGCCGCCAGGACGCCAGCGCAATCACGCAGGCGGCCAATGCCAGCACCAGGGCGAAGCCGGCGGCCAGGCGCTTGCCGATGGATAGCTTGTTCATGATGTCTCCTGTCTTTTCGTCTCGACGCCGCGCCTGCGCGCGGGCAACGAAGCATGCTAGTGCGGCGTTACAAGCCGTGTCGACCGCAAACTGGGACTTCGGTCACGCTGTCGCGATGAAAACGATGATCAACGCGATGCTGCCAGCAGCGCCCGGTATTCCTCGGCGCTCGCAATGCGCGGGTTGGTCTTGTGGCAGTGATCGACCAGGGCGCGTTCGATGATGCGGTCGTCCAGCTCGGGGCCGACCTCCATGGCCGCCAGCCCGCTGGGCAAGCCCAGGCGGGCATTCAATGCGCTGATCGCGCCGGCCACCGCATCGGCGTCGCTGCCGGCCAGCCCCATGGCCTGCGCCAGCCGTTCGATGCGCCGCTCGCGCCGCACGCTGTCGGCCTCGGCATTGAAGCGGATCACGGCTGGCAGGAAGACCGCGTTCAGCGTGCCGTGGTGCAGGCGCGGGTTCAGGCCACCGAGCGCATGGCTCAGCGAGTGCACGGCGCCCAGGCCCGTCTGGAAAGCCATCGCGCCATGCACGCTGGCGCACATCATGTCCATGCG
>NZ_JBFUMO010000558.1:0-3761 GCF_054049355.1 Roseateles sp. P5_E11
GGCATCTACGGCTCGACCTTCTTCATGCTGACCGGCTTCCACGGCTTTCACGTCTGCGTGGGCGCACTGATGCTGCTGTTCATCACCATCCGCCTGATGAAGGGCCACTTCACGCCGGAGCGCCACTTCGGCTTCGAAGGCGCCGCTTGGTACTGGCACTTCGTGGACGTGGTGTGGCTGGGCCTGTACGTCATCGTCTACTGGATGTGACTTCCCGGTCTCGCAATGAGAAAGCGCCGCAGCAGCGGCGCTTTTTTGTTGTTGAAGCTCAGGATTTCACCGGCAGTCCGGTCGGCTGTATCCAGCCCATCTTCCAGCTCAGCAGGATGATCAGGAACAGCGTCACCGACACGGCGACCCGCACCGCCAGCGCACGGGCCATGTTGGGGCTTTTCTTGTTGCCGCCTTTGCGCAGCATGAAGAAGCCGGCCGCGCCGAGCGCGCCAAGGATGCCGATGAAGGCGATCAGGATCACGAATTTCATGGTGTCGAATTATCCGCTCGGGGTCTTGCATGAGCGGTAGGCGCTGGCTGGTGCTGTTGGCGGGCCTGGTGGGCGCCGCGCTGACGGCGCGGCTCGGCGTCTGGCAGCTTGACCGTGCCGCGCAGAAGATCGCGTTGCAAGCAGCCATCGAGGCCGAAGCCGGCAAGCCGGCGCTCACCCAGACCGAGTTGGGCGGTGAAGGGCAGCTGCACCGCCGCGCCGCGCTGCGCGGCACCTGGGTGGCCGAACGCACGATCTGGCTGGACAACCGGCCCATGGACGGCCGCACGGGCTTCTTCGTCGTCACGCCGCTGCGCTTGGCGGGCCGCGACGACGCCGTCCTGGTACAGCGCGGCTGGGCGCCACGCAACCAACTCGACCGCCAGCAGCTGCCGCCATTGCACACGCCGCCCGGCGAGGTTGCCGTCGAAGGGCGGCTGACGACGTCGCCCTCCCGGCTTTACGAGCTGGGCGAAGGGTCGGCCGGCCCGATCCGGCAAAATCTCGACCCTGCGGCCTTCGCCGTCGAGTCCGGCCTGAAGCTCTTGCCGCTGACCGTCGTGCAGACCGCCGCGGATACGCCCGACGACACGTTGCTGCGCCATTGGCCAGCGCCCGACCTCGGCCTGCAAAAACACTATGGCTATGCCTTTCAATGGTTTGCGCTCTGCGCGCTGATCGTCGGTCTCTATGTCTGGTTCCAACTCATCCGTCCCCGGCTCCGCCGTCAGCAGTCCTGAACCGCTGAGCTTCGCGGTGCACAGCCTGCCCGATCCCCGCACGACGGGGCAGCAGCGCGTCGGCCGCTGGAAGATGCTGCTGGTGCTGGCCATGTGCGCGGCGCCGGTCGTCGCCTCCTACTTCACCTTCTACGTCGTCAGGCCCAGCGGCTCGGCCTATGGCGAACTGATCGCGCCTGCCGTCGACATGCCTGCCGACCTGCCGCTCACCGACCTGCAGGGCAGGGCGGTCGCGCCGGCTTCCTTGCGGGGTCAATGGCTGCTGGCCGTCGTGCACGGTTCCGACTGCCCGGCCGCCTGCGAACAGCAGCTCTTCGTGCAGCGCCAACTGCGCGAGATGCTGGGCAAGGAGCGGGCGCGCGTGGACAAGCTCTGGCTCATTCCCGATACCGGCACGCCGCGCCCCGAAGTGATGGCTGCCGTCAGTCAGAAGGGCGCCGAAGTGACCGTGCTGCGCGTGCCCAGGGACCGGTTGGATGCCTGGCTCAAACCCGCCTCGGGCAAGGCGCTGGCCGACCATTTCTACATCGTCGACCCCATGGGCAACTGGATGGAGCGCGCCCCTGCCGAGCCCGAGCCCAAGAAGCTCAAAGCCGATCTCGACAGGCTGCTGCGCGCCAGCGCCAGCTGGGATACGGCAGGCCGATGAACGACCTGCTGGTCCCTCTTGGCCAGGTCGCCGCCATCGGCGGCGCGGTCGCCATCGGCCCACTGCTCTGGTGGCGCCAGCGCTCGCGAAGCGCGACGCCGGCAGGGCGGCTGCGCGCGCTGACCCTGCTGACGCTGTTCCTGACCTTCGACCTCATCGTCTTCGGCGCCTTCACGCGCCTGACCGATTCGGGCCTGGGTTGCCCGGACTGGCCGGGTTGCTACAGCGCTGCAAGCCCGGCCGGCGCCCACGACCACATCGAGGCCGCCCAGACCGCGATGCCCACCGGCCCGGTCACGCACGGCAAAGCCTGGATCGAGATGGTTCACCGCTATCTGGCCAGCGGCGTGGGCCTGCTCATCCTCGTCATGGCTGCGCTGAGTTGGCGGCTGAAGCGGCGGGGCGCAGAGACCGCACCATCGCCCTGGCTGCCGACGCTGACGCTGGCCTGGGTCTGCGTGCAGGGGGCCTTCGGCGCGCTGACGGTCACGATGAAGCTCTTCCCGGCCATCGTCACGCTGCACCTGCTGCTCGGCATCGGCCTCTTGATGCTGCTGGCCTGGCAGCACGAGGCCTACGAGCCGCGGCCGATCATCGCGCCGTCGGCGTTGCGCCGTGCGGTCGCCGTCGTCCTTGTGCTTGCACTTGTCCAGGTCGCCCTTGGCGGCTGGGTCAGCACGAATTACGCCGTGCTGGCCTGCGACGAATTCCCCACCTGCCACGGCGGCCAGTGGTGGCCGCAACTGGACTTCGCGCAGGGCTTTCAGCTCTGGCGCGCACTGGGCCAGCGCGCCGACGGCGGCTGGCTCGGGTTCGAGGCGCTGGCCGCCATCCACACGGCCCATCGCATCGGCGCGGGCGTCGTCTTTGCGGCCATCCTGGCACTGGCCTGGCGGCTGCGTCGGCATGCGGCGAACTGGTCCAACTGGCTGCTCGCCGCGGCTGGCTGGCAGCTCGCCTCCGGCCTGTCCAATGTCGTGCTCGACTGGCCTATCGTGGCTGCCCTCGCCCACACCGCTGGCGCCGCTCTGCTGCTAGCCCTGCTCACCATCTTGCTCGCGCGCCTGAGGGCGCAAACTTGACCATGGCCTCCACGTCCACCGCCAGCGCCTTCGTGCACAGCCCGCGCTGGCAGCAGTTCTACCAGCTGACCAAGCCGCGCGTCGTCCAGCTCATCGTCTTCTGCGCAGCCATCGGCATGGCCCTGGCCGTGCCCGGCCTGCCCTCGCTGGAACAGGCCCTCACCATGCTTGCCGCCGTCGCTGGCATCTGGCTGGTCGCCGGCGCTGCGGCCGCCTTCAACTGCCTCATCGAGGACGGCATCGACGCGCGCATGAAGCGCACCGCCTGGCGCGCCACGGCCAAGGGTGAGCTCAGCCGTACGCAGACGCTCACCTTCTCGGCCCTGCTGTGCGCAGCCGGCATGGCGCTGCTGGGTTTCTACGTCAACGTGTTGACGATGTGGCTGACCTTCGCCACCTTCATCGGCTATGCCGTCATCTACACCGTCATCCTGAAGCCGATGACGCCGCAGAACATCGTCATCGGCGGCGCCTCGGGCGCCATGCCGCCGGTGCTGGGCTGGGCCGCGCTGCGTGGCGACCTCGGCCCCGAGCCCTGGCTGCTGTGCTTGATCATCTTCCTGTGGACGCCGCCGCACTTCTGGGCGCTGGCGCTGTACCGCGCTGAAGATTACGCGCGCGCCGGCCTACCCATGCTGCCCGTCACGCATGGCAACGACTACACGCGGCTGCAGATCCTGCTCTACACCTGGGTGCTGTTCGCGGCCACGCTGCTGCCCTTCCTGACCGGCATGAGCGGCTGGTTCTACCTCGCCAGCGCCGTCGCACTCGGCCTGGGCTTCTGCGGCTATGCCTTCCGGCTGTGG
>NZ_JBFUMO010000559.1:0-3760 GCF_054049355.1 Roseateles sp. P5_E11
GACTTCTCACCGCGCTTGCGAGCGGATTCCTTCAACCAACGCATGGCCAGAGCCATCCGGCGGACGGGGCGAACTTCCACGGGAACTTGGTAGTTCGCACCGCCGACACGGCGGGACTTCACTTCGACCATGGGCTTCACGTTGTTCAGGGCGACCATGAACACTTCCAGCGGATCCTTGCCGATCTTCTTCTCGACCTGCTCCAGGGCACCGTAAATGATGCGCTCAGCGACGGCCTTCTTGCCCGATTCCATGATGACGTTCATGAACTTGGACAGATCGACGGAGCCGAACTTGGGGTCCGGCAGGATTTCGCGCTTGGGTACTTCGCGACGACGTGGCATGGGATTCTTCCTTCTGCTTCAGTTGGAGGTGGCGTTTGCCGGACTCCGTTGGACAACCACCGACATCTGGGGTTATCCACTTACTCGGCTGACTGACATTTCAGCAGCCGCAACAACGTTGGTTCAGTCAATGCTGACTGAGCCGAACAAACGATTTACTTCTTCGGACGCTTCGCGCCGTACTTGGAACGCGATTGCTTGCGATCCTTGACGCCTTGCAGGTCGAGCGAACCACGGACGATGTGGTAACGAACGCCGGGCAAGTCTTTCACACGGCCGCCGCGCACGAGCACAACGCTGTGTTCTTGCAGGTTGTGGCCTTCACCGCCGATGTACGAGATGACCTCGAAACCGTTGGTCAGACGCACCTTGGCGACCTTACGCAGAGCCGAGTTCGGCTTCTTGGGCGTGGTGGTATAGACGCGGGTGCAGACACCGCGGCGCTGCGGGCAATTCTGCATCGCAGGCGACTTGGATTTGGTGACCTCGGCCTCTCGACCGTGGCGCACCAGTTGATTGATGGTTGGCATAAACGACTTGTTCCCGTTTGAAGTCTGTGAGCCTTCGCTGATTTTTAGGCACGCAGCAATGCGCCGCCCAAAAGGCAAAGAGCCGAGGATTGTAGACCGGCGGGGAATTCGGCACAAGGGTCTGCCCGATGCATGCGCCATGCCCTGTAAGCTGACGACATGGCCGCCTCCACCCCGCCCGCCGCCTTACCCAGCTTCCCGTCTTCCGCCGCAGACAAGCCGGCCATCGTCATCGACACCCAGGTCGTGATGGACTGGCTGGTGTTCCGCGACTCACGCATTCAGGCTTTGATCACCGCGGTCACCTCGGGCACGTTGCGCTGGCTGGTAGCGCCACCCATGCGCGATGAGATCCGACATGTGCTGGGTCGCGGCGTCGCGGCGAGCTATGCGCCAGATCTGGTCTTCATCGAGGCACAGTTCGACGCCCACGCGCAGCCGGTCGAGACCATCGAGCCCCAGCCCCCGGCCTCGCGCTTGGTCTGCCGCGACCCCGACGATCAGAAATTCATTGATCTGGCACTCTCGAGCCGGGCGCGCTGGCTGATCTCCCGCGACAAGGCCGTGCTGGCGCTGGCCAAGCGCGCCCGGCCACGCGGGCTGCTCATCGTGACGCCGGAACGCTGGTCGCTCGAATGAGCCCACCAAATAAAAAGCCGCCCGCGGCTTGAACCGGGGGCGGCTTCGGAGGGCAGAACCCTCGGGGGCTTATTCAGCCGAGCTGTCGCCAGCGTCCACGCCAGCCATCTGTGCAGCAGCCAGCTCCTCGGCCTCCTGCAGCGCGATGGCACGGCGCTCGGCGTCGTCCATGGCTTCCTTGACGCGGCGCGCCTCGTGGAAGGCCATGCCGGTGCCCGCGGGGATCAAACGCCCGACGATGACGTTTTCCTTCAGGCCACGCAGCTCGTCGCGCTTGCCCATGATGGCAGCCTCGGTGAGCACGCGGGTCGTTTCCTGGAAGGAAGCGGCCGAGATGAACGAATCGGTCGACAGCGAGGCCTTGGTGATGCCCAACAGCACGTCCGCGTGGATGGCAATCATCTTGCCTTCCTTGCGCAGTCGGTCGTTGGTATCCAGCAGCTCCGAGCGCTCGACCTGCTCGTTGAGGATGTAGGTCGAATCGCCCGGGTTGGTAATCATCACGCGACGCAGCATCTGGCGAACGATCACCTCGATGTGCTTGTCGTTGATCTTCACGCCCTGCAGACGGTAGACGTCCTGCACTTCGTCGACGATGTAGCGCGCCAGTTCCTCGATGCCCAGCAGGCGCAGGATGTCCTGCGGATCCGCGGCACCGTCGACGATCAGCTCGCCGCGGTTGACCACCTGGCCTTCGTGCACCAGGATGTTCTTTTCCTTGGGCACGAGTTCCTCGTGGGCCTTGCCGTCCGGGTCGGTGATCTGCAGGCGAATCTTGCCCTTGGTCTCCTTGCCGAACGACACGGTACCGGTCTGCTCGGCGAGCACACCAACATCCTTGGGCGAGCGGGCTTCGAAGAGTTCCGCCACACGCGGCAGACCGCCGGTAATGTCGCGAGTCTTCTGGCCTTCGACCGGGATACGGGCGAGCACTTCACCGGGCAGCAGCTCCTGGCCGTCGCGGATCTGGATCAGCGAGCCGACCTGGAAGCCGATGGCCACCGAGTGATCGGTACCCGGGATCTTGACCTCGTGGCCACCAGCGTCCAACAGCTTGACCTGCGGGCGGATCACCTTGGCCGCACCGYGGCGCTTCGGGTCGATGACGACCAGGGTCGACAGACYGGTCACCTCGTCCACCTGCTTGGCGACGGTCACGCCTTCCTCGACGTTCTCGAACTTTGCCTTGCCGGCGAATTCCGTGATGATCGGGCGGGTCAGCGGGTCCCAGTTCGCGAGCACCACACCGGCCTTGATGGTCTGGCTGGCCTTGATGTTCAGGATCGCGCCATACGGCACCTTGTGACGCTCACGCTCGCGGCCGTGCGGGTCGGAAATGACGATCTCGCCGGAGCGGGAAATCACCACCAGTTCGCCCTTGCCGTTGGTGACGTAGCGCATCGTGGCGTTGAAGCCGATGATGCCGTCCGACTTGGCTTCGACGCTGGAGGCCACCGCTGCACGCGACGCCGCACCGCCGATGTGGAAGGTTCGCATCGTCAGCTGCGTACCGGGTTCGCCGATGGACTGCGCGGCAATGACGCCGACAGCTTCACCGACGTTCACCAGGCCACCGCGGCCGAGGTCGCGGCCATAGCACTTGGCGCAAAGGCCGAAACGTGTGGCGCAGGTCAGCGGCGTGCGGACCTTGATTTCGTCGACACCAGCGGCTTCCAGCACGTCCAGCGTGTCTTCGTCCAGCATGTGGCTGGCACCCAGCAGCGAAATCTGGGTCTCGGGGTGCACAACATCGATCGCGGTGACGCGGCCGAGGACGCGGTCACGCAGCGATTCGATGACTTCACCACCTTCGACCAAGGCACGCATCGCCATGCCGTTGTCGGTGCCGCAGTCATTCTCGATGACCACCAGATCCTGGGTCACGTCGACCAGGCGACGCGTCAGGTAGCCGGAGTTCGCGGTCTTCAGCGCCGTGTCCGCCAGGCCCTTACGAGCACCGTGGGTGGAGATGAAGTACTGCAACACGTTCAGGCCTTCACGGAAGTTCGCCGTGATGGGGGTCTCGATGATGGAGCCGTCCGGCTTGGCCATCAGGCCGCGCATGCCAGCCAACTGGCGGATCTGGGCCGCGCTACCGCGGGCACCCGAGTCGGCCATCATGTAGATCGAGTTGAAGGACTCCTGGTCGACGGTCTTGCCATGACGGTCCACGGTCTTCTCGACCTTGAGGTGGTCCATCATCTTCTTGCCGATTTCGTCGCCGGCCTTGCCCCAGATGTCCACGAC
>NZ_JBFUMO010000560.1:0-3742 GCF_054049355.1 Roseateles sp. P5_E11
CCGCTACGCCATCACCCGTCAGTGGTTCAGCATCTACTTGCCGAAGGGTGAGATGCCCGACCTGACCCTGCTTCAGCACCCGGAATTCAAAGTGCTGAGTCAGAGCCGCCACGTGAAAAAGCTGCGCCGCGGTGATCTGCAGGGCAACCGATTCCGCATCGTGCTGCGTGACGTGACCGGCGACCGCGACGCCATTGAGGCCAATCTCAAGGCCGTTGCGTCACATGGCGCGCCCAACTACTTCGGCGCTCAGCGTTTCGGCCATGACGGCGGCAACGTCGAACAGGGCCGGGCCATGCTGGCGCGGGAAATCCGCGTGCGCAACCCGAAGAAGAAGGGCATCTACCTGTCGGCGGTGCGCTCCTTCGTCTTCAATGAAGCGCTGGCGCTGCGAATTCAGCAGGGACTCTGGGGCAAGACCCTGCCCGGTGACGTGATGGACGAGGCGGACCGGCCCACCGGACCGCTGTGGGGACGGGGCCGCGTGATCACCACCGATCAAGCGCAGGCCCTGGAAAACGGCGTGGCTGAACGTCACGCCACCTTGTGTGACGGCATGGAACACGCCGGTCTGGATCAGGAGCGCCGCGCCCTGGTGGCCAGGCCGGTGGATATGTCATGGGAATGGCCGCAAGCCAACCAACTGGTGCTCACGTTCTCTTTGCCCGCCGGGAATTACGCCACTTCCGTTCTGAACGAAATCCTCCGCACCACGGAGCCTGACCGGCATACAGAGAACGAGTCTGCGGCTGTCGAATGACGGTGTCCTCACCTCGGGTTGAAGGGTACAGACCCTGTTCCTGGCACACCATTTCCCGTCCGGCCGCTTTCCCGTCGGTGCGTGTTCACACCTGATGCGGCAGGTGGCCCCCGCGGCGACCTGTCTCCAACCTTCAAGGCACCAGGGCGGTCGTGACATTCACCAGCGCTGGCAGCAGTCGCTCGGCGGGCCCTGGATAGCAAACCTCGGGTTCCTGGATATGATTTTCATCGTCTTCGGGCGGTCAGAGCGAGTTCGACCGCGCACGGTCAGCACTCCGACCCCGGTCGAACACCTACCGCCACCCTTCCACAGCGGGGGACCGACCGCCGCGCCTCAAACCATGATTCCGTGATGTTCATGCCAGCCCAACCACCATGCCCGATGTCACCACGGGCCTGACCGTCGCGCCGATGCTGGACGCCGTGCCCCCGGCGCTGCGCGTGACGGGCATCGACTGGCTGAGTGGTTTGCGCGACAGCGGCCTGCGGCGTGGCGATCAGATCATCGCGGTGGACAGTGTGGCGCTGAGCCTCCCTTCGACGCCTGAAGAGGCGCGGCGCGAGGCTCCCCGCCTGATCGGCGGCTACCAGGAAAGCCAGCGCTGGGCGGATGCGGGAAAAGACGAGGGCGCGAGCGTCACGCTGACGCTGCGTCGGCGCGCCACGCCCGGCCGGGGTTGGCTCACGGTGCAGGCGACGGGCACGCTGCACGGACCCGTGCAGGCGCGCAGCGCAGACAACCGCATCCTGATCGGCCCCGGCGGGCCGCCCGAGATGTTCGAGAACGATGGCTTCGATTCCAGCTGGCGCGAATGGGCCGGGAAGTTCGCCGCCCTGGCCGCCGCCGTGCTCGATGACCCGCTGTACGCATTGGCCCAGACCTCGCAGTTCCTGCTGCGCCAACTGCTGGATCAGCAGCCGCGCGTGCAACTGCTGGCCGCGAAATACCCGAGCCCGTTCGCCCGCGCCATCGTGCAGGATTTCGAAGCCATGCGCTTGCGCCTGCAGGGGCCTGACGTCGTGCTGCCAGCCGATGCGCTGGCCTACCGCGAGGTGGGTGAACAGCGCGCCGAAGCGATACGCCAGCAGGCTGAAGCCGAATGGGCCGCCTTGCAGGCCGAACTCACTGATCGCCTGATCGTCCCGCTCTTTCCGGCCGTGCATCCCATACATGGTGACCGCGCCCGTGTGATCGGCCGCTACGCCTTGCTGCCCCCGCTGCGCAACCGCGACTGGGTCGGAGAGGCGGGGCGGACCTGGTTTGTTGCCGGCAACGCGCGTGACGGCTTCTACTTCGCCGACGCAGAGGGGCCGCAGGCAGTCCAGATGCTGGACGCGCTGGCCCGCTACCGCCGTCTGGTGCTGCCGAACATCGACGAGTGCTACGAACTCATCGGCCAGGTGCAGGAGCGGCCGGGGCAACTGGTGGTTGGCGAGCGGGCTTACTTCGGCTTGTCGCTCAAGCCGGTTGCGGCCTTGGTCGGCGGCGCGATGTTCGTCGATCTGCGCCAGCAGGACGGCAGTGTGGCGCTCTTTGCCGGCGAGCAGGCGCTGCACGACCATGGCGCCGCGGCGCCGCYCGACAACGCCGAGCCCGAGGTGGTGATGCAGGCGATGGTGGCCGCGCTCAAGGCCGCTGATCAGGATCTGTGGATCTCGCTCTTTGCCACCTGGTCCGTGGAATCGCTGCCGGATGGACGGGTTCTGTTCCGGGCCAACGCCGTGGAGCAGCCGGCACGCTATTTCGAGGAAGCGCGCAGGCGCATCATGGAACGCGTCTTCGACATGAGGCCGGTCTGGCAGGACGATGTCCGCGTCGTCATCCCGGGTGACCAGTACCCCGGCCAGCAACGACTTGAGGAGGTCATCGTCGAGATGCAGCACATCGGCCTGTTTGATGGCCAAGCCGAAGGCGCGCCACGGGTTTACCGCGCCTTCAGTGACGTCACGGTGAACCGCTGGTGGCGGCTGCAACGCATCGGCATGCCAGGGGCGCTCGGGCCGTGGCGCATCACCAGCCTGCAACCGATCTGACGGGGGCCGTGCATGCCATCTTTCGACGGACGCCGCCGCGAACTTCGTGCGGCGCTGGCCACGCTGCAGTCCACGCTGGACATCACCGAATCGACCCGCATCGCCGGCGTGATCGAGGACTACCTCAACGCGCGGGACGCCGTGCTGACGATGGTGCTGGTCTTCCTCGAAGACGACAGCGCCGAGCCGCTGGCGCCGGAGTACGCCTCCAAGTTCCGGGACACGACGCGGGCGGCGCAGGACAAGCTGGACAACATGCTCTCCGGTGTCTCCACCCCCAGCGAGGCGGCCGTGCGCTTTCGGGAACAGGTGGAATTCGAGGAGATGGCGTTCTGGGGCCTGATCGGCAGCGTGAAGCTCGCGGAATCGCGCGATGCGCTGGTCGACAACGGCAGCAAGGTCAGGGGCTTGATTTCCTCGCTCGACAAGAAATGGCAGAACCTCTGTGAGGAGGATCTGCGGGTCGAAGAAGCCGAGCAGAAGGCGGCGCAGGACTTGAAGGACCTGCTGGAGCGGGCGCTGGCGACGGCGATGCCGGCCTACGTGCAGATGGGCACGGCCGTGCTGGCGCTGAAGGACGCGTGGAAGGCCTTCGGCAAGACCATCACCGACCACGTGACGGAGACGCTCATCAATGCCGGTGCGCCACGCAAGGTGGTCGAGGCGCTGATGAAGGTGGCGTCCTGGGCCAACGACATGGCGACCTTGGCCGAGATCGGGCAGATGTGCGGCATAGCGACCGAGGCCGTGCTGGACGTGCTGAACAAGCTGCGCTCGATGAACGTCGGTGGGCTGGTGCAATACCGGCTGGGCCTGGCCGTGGACAGCGGCTTGAAGAATGTGCTCAGCGCGATCGACCTGTTCCGCGACCCGATCCGCAACATCGTGGAGGTGGGCTACTACTCGCGTCTGGCGGTGTGGAAGGCCGCGCTGGACAACGAAGGCG